>NZ_JAYMZR010000019.1:0-82080 GCF_035828615.1 Streptomyces sp. H27-D2
GGATTATCCGTCGGGTCGGTTGGCGGATCGGTCGGATCGGTCGGCGGGTCCGTCGGCGGCTTGGTCGGCGGCTTCGTCGGCGAAGTGGTGGGCTTCGTCGGCTTGTCCGTCGGTTTCGTCGGCTCGGCCGTCGGCTCGGTGGGCTTGTCGCTCGGCCCGGTCGGGTCGTCCGACGGCGTGCCGGAGTCGTCCGGGTCAGCGCTGTCCGAGGCGTCGGGCGACTTGGAGGGGGAGGACGAGGGCTTGCCGCTGTCCCCCGGCGCGACGCTCCGCCCCGGGCCCGGCCTGGCCGTGGAGTCCTGCGCCGGCTCGTCGGCGGTCAGGCCGTCGCCGCCGCGTCCCTCCTCGGCGGACTGTTCCGACTTCACCTTGCCGCCCGGCGCCTGGTCATCCGGGCTGTCGGACATCGCGCCCAGCGTCACCACCGTGCCGAGCACGGCCGCGAGCAGCGCCCCCGCGCCCGCCGCGACCATGTTGCGGCGCGCTCCGGTGATCAGCAGCGCGCGCTTCCCGACACTGCCCGCGCCGGCTTTCCGGCCGGCCGCGGCCTTGCCGCCCTCGGTCCGGCCGGAGGCCGAGCCGTCCGCCCCGAGCCGGGTGACGACCGTGCCCTCGGACGGATCGAGCGGCGGGAAGGCGAAGGCGGCCGGTACGCCGCCGGGCGGCGACGCCGACTCCTCGTTGCGCGCGTCCGGCACCTCTTCGCCGACCGCGGCGGCGAGCGGCTCCTGGACGAAGCCGCCGGAGCGGTCCTCCACCAGGGCCAGCGCCCGCCGCCCCGCTATCGCCCCGCGCCGGTCCGCGAGCGCCCCACGCAACGCGATGGATGCCTCCAGCTCGGCGCGCGCCCGCTCCAGGTGTCCGGCGCACAGCGCCAGAACGCCCAACTCATGGTGGAAGTACGCCTCTTCGGCGACCTCGCCGGACAGCCTGGCGGCCTCCTGGCCGGACCGCAGGGCACGCTCCCAGGCGCTCCAGTGCAGCGCCGCCGCGAACGCGGGGGCTGCCGTGCGGGCCAGCAGCACGGCGGCGCTGGGGTGCCCCGCCGTCAGGTCGCCGGGCCGGCTCAGCAGCGCGCCCATCGCGGCGAGCACGGCGTCCGACTCGGCGGCTGCCCGCTCCGGTGTGACGGACGGGTGCCCGGCCCACCAGGCGTAGTGCTGGGCGGCGGCGCGTGCCCGCTCGCCCGCGTCGTCCGCGTACTCGGTGCCGGCCAGCTGGCCGGCGACGCCGGCCGCCAGCCGGTAGTGCGTGCCGACCGGGGTGACCAGGCCGCAGCCGAGCAGTTCGCCGAGCGCGGCGTCCGCGTGGGTGTCCCCGGCGAGCGCGGGCAGGTGCGCCTGGTGCGGGCACTCGCCGCCGAGCGCGACGGCGAAGCGCAGCGTGTCGCGGGCCGCCCCGGTGAGCCGGGAGGCCAGCAGCGCGGCGGGCGCGGCGCCCTCGGCGAGCGTGGGCAGCGGTACGTCGTGCGGGTCGCCCGCGTCGAAGGGCAGGTCGTACGGCTGGTCCGCGTAGACCCCGTCCTCGTCGAAGGTCTCCGGGTCGGCGCGCAGCTCGTCGCGCTGCCGCAGCAGCGCGGCGGCCTGGACGAAGCGCAGCGGCAGCCCTTCGGACTCGAACCACAGGTCGGCGGCCCAGCGCGCCTCGTCCTCGGCCAGCGGGCGGTGTGCGGCCCGCTCCAGCAGCTCCAGGCAGCCGGTCCGGCTGAGACCGGCGAGGAAGACCTCTTCGAGGTGCGAGTCGACGGAGGGCGGCGCGACCTCGGGGGTGGCCGAGATCAGGAAGGCGCACTCGGGCGTCGCGTCGAGCAGCTCTTCGAGGCCGCTGCCGCCGAATTCGAGGTCGTCCAGGACGACGACCGCGCCGATCCGGTGCAGCGTCTCCAGCAGCTGCGGCCGGTCGAGGCGGTGCAGCGGGGAGTCGAAGACGGCGGCGTGCAGCTCGTGCAGCAGGTCGGTGGGGGTGCGGTGGTAGCCGGACAGCCGGATGACGCCGTCCGGAGCGAGTCCGGCGCAGTCGGCGGCGAGGGCGTCGAGCAGCACGCTGCGCCCGGAGCCGGAGGGGCCGGTGAGGCGTACGGACCGGCCGCGGCCGAGCAGTCGCAGCAGCCGCTCGCGCTCTTCGCCGCGCTCCAGCAGTGGCAGCTCGGGGCCGGCCGGGCCCGGTGGCACCGGCGGGGCGGCGGCGCGGCGCCGTTCCTCGCGCGCCTCGGGGCTGTGCCGCTCGGGCTGCCGGGGCTGTCCGCCGGGCGGGCAGGGCTCTATCTCGCTGCCGTCGACCGGGTTGACGGTGAGCAGATAGTCGCCCGAGATGAGCTGGACCGTGCGGGCCGGGCCGCCCGGCGGGGTCTGCTGGCCGCCGTAGCCGGACGTCGCGGCTTCGTGCGCCTGGGGCGGACCGCCGCCGTCGCTCTCGCGGGCGGGGTGTCCCTGATCGCCGTATGCGTCAGGTCCCCGGTGGTTGTTCGGGTCCATGGTCAAAGCCCCCCAGATGCGTCGCGTGCCGTCGGCTCTCCCGGCCTGTGCGCACTCCCCAGCCTTCGGCCGGGGGCGCCCCCGGCCGTCGCTTCTGGTCTGGCGTCCACCGCGGGCTGTCGGCATACAGCGGGAACCGAACCCTAAACCTTCGCACAGTATCTACGAACAGGTGGGGGGTCGCGCTGTCCGGGACGTCACAGTCTTGTGAGGATCCCGGCGGAGGATCACGGCCGGGAATCGCGCAAAAGATCACGGCATACGTCCCGGGCCGGGCTCCCCCGCTCCGGCCCCGGGTCAGACCCGCGGCATCGCTTCGGCCTCCAGGCCGGCCCCCACGGCCAGGCCCCCTTCGATCGCCAGGATGCGGTGCAGCTTGGTGGCGACCAGCAGGCGCTGCATCCGGGCGGGTACGCCGCGCAGCACGAGCCGTCGGCCGGCCCGGCCCGCCCGGCGGTGCGCGCCCATGATCACGCCGAGGCCGGTGGCATCCCAGGAGTCCAGCTCGGTCAGGTCCAGCACGAGGTCGCCACGACCGGAGTCGATGGCGGTGTGCAGGACCGCTCGGGCGTCCGCCGCGCTCCGGACGTCGAGGCGGCCCCCGACGACCAGCTCGGCGTGCTCGCCCCTGATATACATACGCGCTCCCGTAGTCGGTGCCGGCTGCGTGATGCCGTCGTTGCGTCGGTGGGTCGCAAGCCGTCAAGCCGTCAAGTAACTGCCTTCACTCAACTGACTGCCCTCATGCGACAAAGTTGCCGTCCGTGAGCGAACCGATACCGAATTCACCCTCTCGGGTGAGCCGATGTCAGTGCTTGTAGAAGCCTTGTCCGCTCTTCCGACCGATGTCGCCCGCGTCGACCATCCGGCGCATGCTCTCCGGCGGTGCGAACTTCTCGTCCTGCGACTCGGTGTAGATGTTCTCGGTGGCATGCAGCAGGATGTCGACGCCCGTCAGGTCGGCCGTGGCCAACGGGCCCATCGCGTGGCCGAAGCCCAGCTTGCAGGCGATGTCGATGTCCTCGGCCGAGGCCACCCCGGACTCGTGCAGCTTGGCCGCCTCGACGACGAGCGCGGAGATCAGCCGGGTGGTCACGAAGCCGGCGACGTCGCGGTTGACGACGATGCAGGTCTTGCCGATGTCCTCGGCGAACGCGCGGGCGCTCGCGAGGGTTTCGTCACTCGTCTTGTAGCCGCGGACGAGTTCGCACAGCTGCATCATCGGGACGGGCGAGAAGAAGTGCGCGCCGACGACCCGCTCCGGCCGCCGGGTGGCCGCCGCGATCTTGGTGATCGGGATCGCGGAGGTGTTGGAGGCGAGTACCGCGTCGTCCTTCACCAGCCCGTCGAGTGTCCGGAAGATCTCCTGCTTGATCTCGACCTTCTCGAACACGGCCTCCACGACGATGTCGGCGTCGGCCGCGGCGTCCATGTCGGTGGTCGTGGTGATGCGGGCCAGCGCCTGCTCGGCGACGGCGGAGTCCAGCCTGCCCTTGGCGACGAACTTCGCGAACGACGCCTCGATGCCGTCCTTGCCGCGCCGCAGCGCCGCGTCGGTGACATCCCGCAGCACGACGTCCCAGCCCGCCTGGGCGGAGACCTGCGCGATACCGGACCCCATGAGTCCGGCTCCGATGACGGCGAGCTTCCTGGCCACTGCTTGTCCCCTTAAGCACCTGTGCGATTACGCCTCTTCGGCGGACCCTAGCGTCCGTGAGGGGACCGTTGGGCGCTAAGAGATGCGCGTCACGTCTCAGATGACGGACATCACACCGGACTGCCTCATTCGGCGGACCGCGTCGCGTAGTTGAGGACCTTTTCGCTGAGCAGCTCCTCCATCTGGTCCAGTTTGTCCAGCACGGCACGCGAAGCGGCGTTGACCCCGCGCCCCTCCCGGATCGCACAGTTGACGCCCCGGATGACGGCGTTCTGGAGCCAGCCGAGCTGCCCCGCGACGAGTTCGGGCATCGGGTCGTTCGTCACCCCGGTCAGCCGGTCGGCGCTCCTGATGGGCCGGGTGCTGTGCGAGGCGGTGGTGCTGCTCTCCGGCATCCTGCTCCCGATCACGGTCGGCCCCGGCCGGCTGGACGCGGTCTCGCACGCCATGCCGCTGCGCTACGTCGTGGACGCCATCCGCTCCGCGTTCGTGGGCGACTACGCGAGCGCGGCGATGCTCCAGGGCACGCTGGTCGCCCTCGCGCCGGCGGCTGTCTCCGTGACAGTCGGCACACGCGTCTTCCGCCGGGCCGGTGCGTAGCTACGCTCGACTCATGGTCAATCTGACGCGCATCTACACCCGCACCGGGGACACCGGCACCACCGCCCTCGGCGACATGAGCCGCACCGTGAAGACCGACTCGCGGATCTCCGCGTACGCCGACGCGAACGAGGCGAACGCCGCGATCGGCATGGCCCTCGCCCTCGGCTCGCTGCCGGAGGACATCGCCAAGGTCCTGCTCCGAGTGCAGAACGACCTGTTCGACGTGGGCGCGGACCTCGCCACCCCGGTGGCCGAGGCCCCCGAGTTCCCGCCGCTGCGCGTCGAGCAGTCGTACATCGACAAGCTGGAGGGCGACTGCGACCACTTCCTGGAGGACCTGGAGAAGCTGCGCAGCTTCATCCTCCCCGGCGGCACGGCGGGCGCGGCGCTGCTGCACCAGGCGTGCACGGTCGTCCGGCGCGCGGAGCGCTCCACCTGGGCGGCGCTGGAGGTGCACGCGGATGTCATGAACCCACTCACCGCGACGTACCTCAACCGCCTCTCCGACCTCCTGTTCATCCTGGCCCGCGCGGCCAACAAGGAGGTCGGGGACGTGCTTTGGGTTCCTGGCGGGGAGCGGTGAGCCTGGGGCGGCGGCCGACGCCCAGGCTGTCCTCAATCGCCGGACGGGCTAAAAATTTAGCCCGTCCGGCGATTGAGGACACCCGTCCACCAGCTGAGGACACCCACGCACCGGCGGACCCGGTCAACGGTCACCGCACTACAGCCCGATCCTCTTACGGGCTTCCGCGATCCGCTCGGCCGCGGAGGCCGCGGGCTTGTCGACCCAGGAGTCACGGCCGGAGCCCCGCTCCGGCCTCGGCCACACCGTGTAGCTGACCGCGATGACCAGCACGATCGCGCTCACGAGGCCCATCTTCGCCTGCCACCCCACCAGCGCCTCGGTCCGCTCCGGCGCGCCCACGTACCAGATCGCGATCTGTAGCAGCACGACGGCGATGGCCGCCATCAGTACCGTCCTGGCCGACTGCTTCCACTCGTGCTTCGCCCGCGCCATGCCGTACTTCGGCGGCTTGACGGGCTTGGGGCCGCCCGCGAACCGGTGCGCGAACCGCTGGTCCGCCCAATTCACCAGGTAGCGCCCGTAGGCGAGCGAGAAGCCGATGTAGACGGCGGCGAGGCCGTGCTTATGGTCGGCGGTCGCACCGTTCTTCAGGTCAATCGCCGTCACGATCAGCAGCAGCAACTCCAGCAGTGGCTCGCACATCAGCACCGCGGCGCCCGTGCGCGGCATCTTGAGCGGATAGCGCGCGCTCAGGCCGCCGACGAGCAGCACCCAGAAGCCCACCTCGCACACGATGATCATGGTGACGATCACGGGAATCTCCTTTCGATCCCCTTCAGCCTCGCCGCCGATCCGGCCCCGCGCGTCGTGCGGCCCGATGATCCGGCACTGCATCCTTCGATGTAGCGCGCCCCGCGCCGGCCGTCCCGCGAGCGGACGCCCGCCCGCCGCCGCCCGTGTTGTGATGGAGCCATGCCATCGCCGCGGCTCGGCCGCCCGCACCGGGACGACGTGCTCATCGCCGCCGCCGGGCTGCTCGGCGGACTGGCGCTGTGGGCGCTCGGCCTGGTCGGCTCGCCGGTCCAGTCGGGGCTGCCGAAGTCGCTCACCCTGGTGGCGCTGCTCGCCATGTCGGGGGCCGAGCTGCTGCGCCGTACCGCCCCCCGGCTCGGCCTGGCCATCGCGACCCTCGCGCTCACGCTGGACATCTGCACCGGCAGCCTGATCGCCACCGTCGTGATGTTCACCGACCTGATATACGCGGCCGTGCTCTACGGCAGCCCGGCCGCCGCCCGCCGCATCCCCCGCGTCAGCGTGCTGGTCACCGTGCTCGCGACCATCGTCCCGGTCGCGGTCTACCGGGATCCGCAGGCTCTGCTGATCGGCCTCGGCACCGCCCTGATCACCGTCGCCCCGGTCTGGACCGCGCTGATCATCCGGCAGCACCGGGAGACCGCGGAGGCCGAGCGGCTGCGCGCCGGGCAGACCGCGCTGCTCGCCGAGATGGACCGCCGCGAGGCGATCATCGCGGAGCGCACCCGGATGGCCCGCGAACTGCACGACATGGTCGCCAACCACCTCTCCGCGATCGCCATCCACTCCACCGCCGCGCTGTCCATCGGCGACCCGGCGGCCAGCCTGACGGCGCTGACCGTCATCCGTGAGAACAGCGTCCAGGGGCTGGCCGAAATGCGCCGCCTGATCGGCCTGCTGCGGCAGGCGGGCGACGACGAGGCGCCAGCCGTGGCTCCCGCCCTCGACGGCCTCGACGCGCTGCTCGACCTGGCCAGGACGAACGGCTCCGGCAGCGGCCTGAGCTTCACCCTGGAGGACGCCCGGACGGCCCCGGCCGCTGCCTCACCCGGCGCGCAGGACGCCCAGGAACCGGCCCCCCGGCTGCCCGCGCCGGTCGAGCTGGCCGCCTACCGCATCGTCCAGGAGTCGCTGACCAACGCGCTCAAGCACGCCGCGCCCGGCGAGGTGCGCGTACGGCTGGGGTTCGAGGCCGGGGGCGGCCGGCTCACCGTCCGGGTGCGCAGCCCGTACGGCGAGCGCCCCGGCCCCCGCGCGCCGGGCTCCGGCGCGGGGCTGGTCGGGATGGCGGAGCGGGTCGCGCTGCTGGGCGGCGAATTCGAGGCGGGCCCGGTCGGCTCCGGGCCGGACGGGACGGATTGGGGCGGGGCGGGCCCAGGCCCCACCGTCGCCGTCGCCGCCGACGATGGCGACGGCGACGGCGACGCGAAGATCTGGCAGGTGCGGGCCGCGCTGCCCGCCGAAGAGGGGACCAGGCGCACATGAGCATCCGGGTAGTCGTGGCCGAGGACCAGTCCGCCGTACGCGCCGGGCTGGTGCTGATCCTGGGCAGCGCGCAGCGCGACGGCGTGCACGACATCGAGGTGGTCGGAGAGGCCGCGGACGGCGAGCAGGCGGTCCGGCTCGCCCGCGAGCTGCGTCCCGATCTGGTGCTGATGGATGTGCAGATGCCGCGCCTGGACGGCGTCTCGGCCACCCGGCAGGTCGTCGCCGAGCAGTCGGCCGACGTCCTGGTCCTGACCACCTTCGACCTCGACGAGTACGTCTTCGGCGCGCTGCGCGCCGGAGCCGCCGGGTTTCTGCTCAAGGACAGCGACGCGGCCACCCTGATCGGGGCGGTACGGACAGTGGCGGCCGGCGAGGGCATGATCGCGCCCGCCGTGACCCGTCGGCTGATCGCCGAGTTCTCCCGGCCGCGCGGCGCTCGATCCGCACTGGAGCCGGACCTGACGGTGCTCGACGCGCTCACCCGGCGGGAGCGCGAAGTGCTGTCCTGCCTTGGTGAGGGGCACTCGAACGCGGAGATCGCGGTCAAGCTGGACATGGCGGAGGCGACCGTGAAGACGCACGTCAGCAGGCTGCTGGCCAAGCTGGAGCTGCGCAGCCGGGTCCAAGCGGCAGTGCTGGCGCAGGAGTTGGGGATCTGCGGCCGCTGAGCCGCGGCCCCGGACGCACCCCGGACACCCCGGACGCACCCTGCGGCGATCTGGTCCAGACCTATTGACCGGTGGTCCAGACCTCTTTACTCTCCCCCTACAACTTGCGGTGAGCGCGCTTCAACCCGGCGCGCTCGCCGGGCGGCGCAGGTTCCCCTGTTTTTTCGGATCGAGCTCGGGAGCTCCCTTGAGACCTGGAACCCTAAGACGCATACAAAGCACCAAGCGGTTCAGATCCAGAACCACCGCGGCGCTCATCGCCCTGCTGCTCCCCGTCGCCGCACTCGTCGTCATGGCCTCCCCCGCACAGGCCGCCGAGTCCGCGACCGCCACCTACACCAAGGTCTCCGACTGGGGCTCGGGCTTCGAAGGCAAGTGGACGGTCAAGAACACCGGCACCACCACGATCAACAGCTGGACCGTCGAGTGGGACTTCCCCTCCGGCACCACCGTCGGCTCCTTCTGGGACGCCTCGATCACCAGCTCCGGCGGCCACTCGACCGCCAAGAACCTCGGCTGGAACGGCACCCTCGCCCCCGGCGCAAGCGCCAGCTTCGGCTTCAACGGCGCCGGCAGCGGCAGCCCGAGCGGCTGCAAGCTGAACGGCGGCTCCTGCGACGGCGGCTCCACCCCCGGCGACAGCCCGCCGAGCGCCCCCGGCACCCCGGCCGCCAGTGACATCAAGGACACCTCGGTCAAGCTCTCCTGGACCGCGGCCACCGACGACAAGGGCGTCAAGAACTACGACGTGCTCCGCGACGGCGCCAAGGTCGCGACCGTCACCACGACCTCCTACACCGACACGGGCCTGAGCGCCGGCGGCGACTACAGCTACACGGTCAAGGCCCGCGACACCGCCGACCAGGTCGGCCCGTCCAGCGGCGCCCGAGCCGTGCACACCACCGGCGGCGGCGGGAACCCCGGGCCCGGCGACAAGGTCAAGCTCGGCTACTTCACCAACTGGGGCGTCTACGGGCGCAATTACCACGTCAAGAACCTGGTCACCAGCGGCTCCGCCGCCAAGCTGACGCACATCAACTACGCCTTCGGCAACGTCACCGGCGGCAAGTGCCAGATCGGCGACTCCTACGCCGACTACGACAAGGCGTACGACGCGGCGAGCAGCGTCGACGGCAAGGCCGACACCTGGGACCAGCCGCTGCGCGGCAGCTTCAACCAGCTGCGCAAGCTCAAGCAGCAGTACCCGAACATCAAGATCCTGTGGTCGTTCGGCGGCTGGACCTGGTCCGGCGGCTTCACCGAGGCCGTCAAGAACCCGGCCGCCTTCGCCGACTCCTGCTACAAGCTGGTCGAGGACCCGCGCTGGGCGGACGTCTTCGACGGCATCGACATCGACTGGGAGTACCCCAACGCCTGCGGCCTGAGCTGCGACACCAGCGGACCGGCCGCCTTCAAGAACATGATGCAGGCGATGCGGAGCAGGTTCGGCTCGAACAACCTGGTCACCGCCGCGATCACGGCCGACGGCTCGTCCGGCGGCAAGATCGACGCGACCGACTACGCCGGAGCGTCCCAGTACGCCGACTGGTACAACGTGATGACGTACGACTTCTTCGGCGCCTGGGCCGCACAGGGCCCGACCGCCCCGCACTCCCCGCTCCGGGCCTACGACGGCATCCCGCAGGCCGGCTTCAACTCGGACGCGGCGATCCAGAAACTCAAGACGCAGGGCGTCCCGGCGAACAAACAGCTGCTCGGCATCGGCTTCTACGGCCGCGGCTGGACCGGCGTCACCCAGAGCGCACCGGGCGGCACCGCCACCGGGCCGGCTCCGGGGACGTACGAGCAGGGCATCGAGGACTACAAGGTGCTCAAGACCCGCTGTCCGTCCACCGGCACCGTCGCGGGCACCGCGTACGCGCACTGCGGCAACCAGTGGTGGAGCTATGACACCCCGAGCACCATCGCCGGGAAGATGGGCTACGTGAAGTCCCAGGGCCTCAAGGGCTCATTCTTCTGGGAGTTCAGCGGCGACACCGCCAACGGCGAGCTGATCACCGCGATCGACAGCGGTCTCAAGTAGCACGAGCGACACGAAGCACGCACAGCGCGAGCGGCACGCGAGCAGCAGCACGCACCGCCGGCAGACCGCCGGGGAGACGGACCGCCCCCGTCTCCCCGGCACTCGGCTGTCACGGGACACGCGGTTGTACGGGCTGTGCGCGTGCGGCCGGCGGCCAGTGCGGGAGGGGCGCTACGCCACGTTCACCCGCTGGCCCGGCGGGGCCGCTTCCAGCCAGGCGAGGAACCCGGTCAGCGCGTCATCGCTCATCGCCAGTTCCAGCCGGGTGCCGCGGTGCCGACAGGTGAGCACGACCGCGTCGGAGAGCAGCGCGAGCTCCTCCTCCCCCTGCGGCGTGCGGCGCTCGACGACCTCGATGGAGGCGCGCTCCAGCGCACGGCGCGGCCGGGGGGCGTACGAGAAGACCCGGAACCACTCGATCCGGTCACTGTTGTACCGCGCGACGCCGTACACCCAGCCCTTGCCGCCGGGCTCCGGCTCCGGGTCGGCGACGTTCCAGCGCAGGCTGCAGTCGAACGTGCCGCCGGACCGCTGGATCAGCCGTCTGCGCAGACCGAAGACGAAGAGCCCCAGCAGTACGAGCAATACGACCGCGCCGCTCACATACAGAGCGAGGATCATCTCCACCGACCTCCTCGCCTCGGGTATGGGACTTCCCCATACCAACACACTGCCACCCGCATCGCCTCAGCCGCGGACCACCCTGGAGATTTCCAGTGCGGTCCGCGGCTGATGGCCGTTCCTGTCGGTTCCGGGCTCAGTGCACGCCCGTCACCGCTCGCAGCCGGACGTCCGCGCGGCGCTCGGCCGCGGCGTCCGTGTCCGACTTGGCACGCTCGAGCGCACGCTCGGCACGCTGGACGTCGATCTCGTCGGAAAGCTCCGCGATCTCGGCCAGCAGGGAAAGCTTGTTGTCGGCGAACGACAGGAAACCGCCGTGCACCGCGGCGACCACGGTTCCCTCGCCGCTCTCACCGGTCGTACGGATCGTCACCGGGCCGGACTCCAGCACGCCGAGCAGCGGCTGGTGCCCCGGCATGACGCCGATGTCGCCCGATGACGTGCGCGCGACGACCAAGGAGGCTTCGCCCGACCAGACCTTGCGGTCGGCGGCGACCAACTCGACGTGCAGCTCAGCCACGATGGCTCCTCGGGTCTCCACCCGCCGTGAAGCGGGAGTCCAGAAAAACAACTGGGGTGGAAAGAATAACGGGCGGGCGGTTCAGGGGCGGGCGGGCCCGCCCCTGAACCGCTTCGAGCACGAGGCTCAGGAAACGCCGAGGTTCTTGGCGTTCGCCTTCAGGTCCTCGATGCCACCGCACATGAAGAACGCCTGCTCCGGGAAGTGGTCGTACTCCCCGTCAGCGATGGAGTTGAACGCGACGATGGACTCGTCGAGCGGCACATCGGAACCGTCGAGACCGGTGAACTGCTTCGCCGCGTGGGTGTTCTGCGACAGGAAGCGCTCGATGCGACGGGCACGGTGGACGACGAGCTTGTCGTCCTCGCCCAGCTCGTCGATACCGAGGATCGCGATGATGTCCTGGAGGTCCTTGTACTTCTGCAGGATGCCCTTGACGCGGCTGGCCGTGTCGTAGTGGTCCTGCGCGATGTAGCGCGGGTCCAGGATGCGGGACGTCGAGTCCAGCGGGTCGACCGCCGGGTAGATGCCCTTCTCCGAGATCGGACGCGACAGCGAGGTCGTCGCGTCCAAGTGCGCGAAGGTCGTCGCCGGGGCCGGGTCGGTCAGGTCGTCCGCCGGCACGTAGATCGCCTGCATCGAGGTGATCGAGTGACCGCGGGTCGAGGTGATGCGCTCCTGGAGCACACCCATCTCGTCCGCCAGGGTCGGCTGGTAGCCCACCGCGGACGGCATGCGGCCGAGCAGCGTGGAGACCTCGGAGCCGGCCTGGGTGAAGCGGAAGATGTTGTCGATGAAGAGCAGCACATCCTGCTTCTGAACATCGCGGAAGTACTCCGCCATGGTCACCGCGGACAGCGCGACCCGAAGACGGGTGCCCGGGGGCTCGTCCATCTGGCCGAAGATCAGGGCGGTCTTCTCGAGAACGCCCGATTCCTTCATCTCTTCGATGAGGTCGTTGCCCTCACGGGTGCGCTCGCCGACACCGGCGAACACGGAAACGCCGTCGTGCAGCTTCGCCACACGCATGATCATTTCCTGGATGAGGACGGTCTTGCCGACGCCCGCACCGCCGAACAGACCGATCTTGCCGCCCTTGACGTACGGGGTCAGCAGGTCGACGACCTTCAGGCCGGTCTCGAACATCTCGGTCTTGGACTCGAGCTGGTCGAAGGCCGGAGCCTTGCGGTGGATCGGCCAGCGCTCGGTGATCTGAGCTTCGGCCTCCGGCTCGTTCAGGATCTTGCCAAGGGTGTTGAACACCTTGCCCTTGGTGATGTCGCCGACGGGCACCGTGATGCCCTGGCCGGTGTCGGTCACCGGGGCCTGGCGGACCAGACCGTCGGTGGGCTGCATCGAGATCGCACGGACCACGCCGTCGCCCAGGTGCAGGGCGACTTCGAGGGTCAGCGTCTTGAGGGCGCCGTCCTCGGCGGGGTCGGCTACCTCGACGTGCAGCGCGTTGTAGAGCTCCGGCATCGCGTCGACGGGGAACTCCACGTCGACGACCGGGCCGATGACCCGCGCGACGCGGCCGGTGGCCACGCCGGTTGGAGCAGCCGTCTCAACAGTGGTGGTCATATGTCTAGTCACTCCCCGCGGAGGCGTCGGCCAGGGCGCTAGAGCCACCGACGATCTCGCTGATTTCCTGGGTGATTTCGGCCTGTCGGGCCGCGTTGGCAAGCCGCGAGAGCGACTTGATGAGATCTCCGGCGTTGTCGGTCGCGGACTTCATCGCGCGGCGGCGGGCGGCGTGCTCGGAAGCAGCCGACTGCAGCAACGCGTTGTAGATCCGGCTCTCGACGTATCGCGGCAGCAGGGCGTCGAGCACGCCCTCCGCCGACGGCTCGAAGTCGAACAGCGGCAGAATTTCGCCGCTCTTGGCCGGCTTCTCGCCCTCGGCCGCGGCCTCGGCCGGCTGGTCGAAGCTGAGCGGCAGCAGCCGCTTGTCGACCGGCAGCTGCGTCATCATCGAGACGAACTCGGTGAAGACGATGTACAGCTCGTCCACGCCGCCGTCGGCCGTGTCCTGCTGGACAGCCGCGATCAGCGGGCCGGCGATCGCCTTGGCGTCCGCGTAGCTCGGGCTGTCGGTGAAACCGGTCCACGACTCCACGACCTTGCGCTCGCGGAAACCGTAGTAGGCGACACCCTTGCGGCCGACGATGTACGAGTCGACCTCCTTGCCGTCCGCGCGCAGCCGCTCGATGAGCTGGTCCGCCGCCTTGATGGCGTTCGAGGAGTATCCGCCGGCCAGACCGCGGTCGCTCGTGACGAGCAGGACCGCGGACCGGGTCGGCTTCTCGACCTCGGTGGTCAGGGCGTGCTTGGTATGGGAACCGGTCGCGACCGCCGTCACCGCGCGGGTGAGTTCGGTCGCGTACGGTGCCGACGCCGTCACCTTGCGCTGTGCCTTGACGATGCGCGAGGCGGCGATCATCTCCATCGCCTTGGTGATCTTCTTGGTCGAGGTGACGGAGCGGATACGGCGCTTATAGACCCGGAGCTGGGCTCCCATGGATCAGGTCCTTTCCGTCGTCGTCACTTCGAGGCGCCGGCCGGAGCGTCGTCGCCGAGAAGCTGGCCGTCCGAGGTCTCGAACTGCAGCTTGAAGGTGGCGACGGCGTCGGTCAGCGCCTGAATGGTGTCGTCGGACATCTTGCCGCCCTCGACAATGCTGTTCATCAGACCCTTGTGCTCGCGCCCCAGGTAGTCCAGGAGCTCGCGCTCGAAGCGTCGGATGTCCTCGACCGGCACATCGTCCATCTTGCCGGTGGTGCCGGCCCAGATGGAGACGACCTGCTTCTCGGTCGAGTACGGCGCGTACTGGCCCTGCTTGAGCAGCTCCACCATGCGCTTGCCGCGCTCCAGCGACGCCTTCGAGGCCGCGTCCAGGTCGGAACCGAAGGCGGCGAACGCCTCCAGCTCACGGTACTGGGCGAGGTCCATGCGCAGTCGGCCGGAAACCTGCTTCATGGCCTTGTGCTGCGCGGAGCCACCGACACGCGAGACCGAGATGCCGACGTTCAGCGCGGGCTTGACGCCCGAGTTGAACAGGTCGGACTCCAGGAAGCACTGGCCGTCGGTGATCGAGATGACGTTGGTCGGAATGAACGCCGACACGTCGTTCGCCTTGGTCTCGACGATCGGCAGACCGGTCATCGAACCGGAACCGAGCTCGTCGCCGAGCTTCGCGCAGCGCTCCAGCAGACGCGAGTGCAGGTAGAAGACGTCACCCGGGTACGCCTCGCGTCCCGGCGGACGACGCAGCAGCAGGGACACGGCGCGGTAGGCGTCGGCCTGCTTCGAGAGGTCGTCGAAGACGATCAGGACGTGCTTGCCCTGGTACATCCAGTGCTGGCCGATGGCCGAACCGGTGTACGGGGCGAGGTACTTGAAGCCGGCCGGGTCGGATGCCGGAGCCGCGACGATCGTCGTGTACTCCAGGGCGCCCGCCTCCTCCAGCGCACCGCGAACGGACGCGATGGTGGAGCCCTTCTGGCCGATGGCGACGTAGATGCAGCGAACCTGCTTCTTCGGGTCGCCGGAACGCCAGTTGTCGCGCTGGTTGATGATCGTGTCGACGGCCAGGGCGGTCTTGCCCGTCTGGCGGTCGCCGATGATCAGCTGTCGCTGGCCGCGGCCGATCGGGGTCATCGCGTCGACGGCCTTGAGGCCCGTCTCCATCGGCTCGTGCACCGACTTACGCACCATGACGCCCGGGGCCTGCAGCTCAAGGGCGCGACGGCCGTCGGTCTCGATCTCGCCGAGTCCGTCGATCGGGGCACCGAGCGGGTCGACGACGCGACCCAGGTAGCCCTCGCCCACGGCGACGGAGAGGACTTCACCGGTGCGCCGCACCGGCTGACCCTCTTCGATGCCGCTGAACTCGCCGAGGATGACCGCGCCGATCTCGCGCTCTTCCAGGTTCAGGGCGAGACCCAGGGTCCCGTCCTCGAACTTCAGCAGCTCGTTCGCCATCGCGGAGGGAAGACCCTCCACCTTGGCGATTCCGTCGCCGGCCACGCTGACCGTACCGACCTCCTCGCGCGAGGCCGCGTCCGGCTTGTACGCCTGGACGAAGGTCTCCAGTGCGTCCCGGATCTCCTCCGGCCGGATCGTGAGCTCCGCCATCTGGGTTCCCTGCTCTCCTTGTTGGGCCCGAAGTCTTTTGCTGCTGGCCTCCCGGGGGACTCCCCCGGGATATCGCAGCGGCTACGGCCCAACTGGGCCGTCTTCCGTACTTTTAAGCGTTGAAGCTTTAGGCGTGTTGAGTTGGGCTGGTCAGCCGGTCATCCGTCGGGCCGCCCCGTCGAGGCGGTCCGCGATGGTGCCGTTGATGACCTCGTCGCCGACCCGCACCGTGGTCCCGCCGAGGACCTCGGGGTCCACGTCGAGGTTCAGGTGCACCTGCCGGCCGTACAGCTTCGCCAGAGCGGCGCCGAGGCGCTGCTTCTGCTGGTCGCTGAGCGGCACCGCGGACGACACCACCGCGACCATCCGGTCCCGGCGCTCCGCGGCCAGCTTGGAGAGGGCTTCGAGCCCCGGTTCCAGGCTACGTCCCCGCGGCTGTGCCACAAGGCGCACCACAAGGCGCTCGGTCGTCGCCTCGGCGCGGCCGCCCAGCAGGCTGCGCAGCAGCTCCGTCTTGGCCGCGTCGTCCGCACGCCGGTCGGTCAGTGCCGCCCTCAGGTCCGGGTTGGACGCGACGATCCGGCCGAACCGGAACACCTCGTCCTCCACGTTGTCGAGGACGCCCGCCCGCTGCGCGGCGACGAGATCGGCGGAGTTCGCCAGCTCCTCGACCGCGTCCACGAGGTCGCGCGAGCGCGACCAGCGGGACCGGACCATGCCGGACACCAGATCGACGGCTTCGCCGCCCACCTGGCCGCCCAGCAGTCGCCCGGCCAGCTCGGCCTTGGCCTCGCTCGGCTGCGACGGGTCGGTGAGGACCCGTCGCAGCGACACCTCGTGGTCGAGCAGAGCGGTGACAGCCGCCAGCTCCGCGGCGAGCTCCGCCACGTCGACGGACGTGTTGTCCGTCAGCGCGTCGAGACCCTCACGCGCGGAGGCGAGCGCCTCGCGACTCGCTCCGTTCATCGGCCGGCCTCTGCCTTCGTCGCGCTGTCCTCAAGTCCGTCGAGGAAGCGGTCGATGGTGCGGCTCTGCCGGGCGTGATCATCGAGCGACTCGCCGACGATCTTGCCGGCCAGGTCGACGGCGAGCTTGCCGACGTCCTGACGCAGCGAGTGCGCGGCCTGCTTGCGGTCGGCCTCGATCTGGGTGTGCCCGGCAGCGATGATTTCCTCACGCTGCCGCTGACCCTCCGCGCGCATCTCAACGATGAGCGCGGCACCCTGCTCCTGCGCCTCCTGGCGCAGGCGAGCGGCCTCGTGGCGGGCGTCAGCAAGCTGAGCCCGGTAGTCCTCGAGAACCTGCTGAGCCTCGGCCTGGGTGGCCTCGGCCTTCTCCATGCCGCCTTCGATGGCCGCGCGACGCTCGTCCAGAACCTTGTTGATGTTCGGAAGGAGCTTCTTCGCGAGGAAGAAGAAGACGATAGCGAAGGCGACCAGGCCGATGACCAGCTCTGGGATCGGCGGGATGAGGGGGTTTTCCTTCCCCTCCGCCATCAGTACCAGGGCGTTCACATCAATGCCTTTCTTCGAAAACGGTCAGTACTTCGCGATCACGTGCCGTAGACGAACGGCATGACCAGACCGATGAGGGCGAGCGCCTCACAGAAGGCGAAGCCGAGGATCTGGTTCTGCCGGATCAGGCCGGCGGCCTCGGGCTGGCGGGCCAGCGCCTGGGTGCCGTTACCGAAGACGATTCCGACGCCGATGCCGGGGCCGATGGCTGCGAGGCCGTAGCCGATCGAGCCGAGGGAGCCGGAGACACCCTTGCCTGCGGCGAGGTTGACCATTTCGAGAGCAGCGGACATGCCGTTACTTCCTTCTCTGTCACGGACCGATGGGGGTTGTCCACCGGACGTCATTTGGGCTGGGTAGGCGGGGCGCTCAGTGGGGCTCGGCGAGCGCGCCCTGCACGTAGTTGGTCGCCAGCAGTACGAAGACGTACGCCTGGACAGCCTGGATGAACAGCTCGAAGGCGGTCATCACGATCGTCAGGACGAACGAGACACCGGCGTAAGCGATACCGATGCCGTTCAGCAGGTACCAGCTGGCGATGGTGAACATCAGGATCAGCAGGTGACCGGCGAACATGTTCGCGAAGAGTCGGACCGCGTGGGTGAAGGGCCGCACGAGCACGTTCGAGAAGAACTCGATGAACATCGCCAGCGGAAGAACAGGGCCCAGCGACTTGTCGTAGCCGGTGATGTTCTTCAGGCCGCCGATGAAGCCGTGCTTCGAGAACGTCAGGTACATCCAGAGGACGTAGACGATCAGGGCGAGCACCACCGGGAAGGCGATGATCGACGTCACCGGGAACTGAGCGATCGGAATGATCGACCAGAGGTTCATGATCCACACGAAGAAGAACAGCGAGACCATGAGCGGGACGTACTTCTCGCCCTGCTTCTTGCCGAGGGCTTCGTAGACGATTCCGCGGCGAACGAAGTCGTAACCCGCCTCGCCGATCATCTGGACCTTGCCCGGCACCACCTTCGCCTTGCCGAACGCCACCCAGAAGAAGACGACGACGACAACCGTGGTCAGCAGAGCCAACAGCATCGGCTTGTTGAACTCGAAGCCGCCGACGGTGGCAATCGGCTTGAAGAGGAACGAGTGGAGGCCCGGGGCCTCAAAGCCGCACCCAGAGAAGATGTGGCAATCGGTCTCGAAGGCGAGCATTTGGTCAGCACTCACCGCGAGCTCCTTCAGCGTGGCGCATAGGTACGGCAACCTCGTTGTGTCGGCGCGGCACGGAGCCGCGGGTCGGCACTGGACTGGTTATACGGATAGGGGGGCGGCTGGTCGGCGCTGAGCCGAACGACCTGGCAGGCAGCAGCTGCATGGCCTGCCGATACGGTCCCGGGGAACTCAGGAACTCAGCCGCCCGCGCCCGCTGTGCCGCAGTTGGCACCGGACGATAGCAGGCGCTCGAGCACGCTTTTATCCCGGGCCTACACATCACGCCGTCGAGCCGTTGGCCGCAGGCGCGTTCACGTCGGCGGATTCAGGTTCCACGTACAAGATCTTGGCCTTCATATACGCACGTGCCTGGCACCCGATCCACACCAGGGTCGTCGCGAGAAGTGTGAACGCGAACGCCTTTGGGTTGAAGAGTGTCGTGTCCTTGAAGACCGCGAGAAAGACCGCCATCAGCAGGATCTGCGTCGTGTAGAGCAGGAGCCCCATCATCTGGAACAGATGCGGCAACGAGCTGGCGGTGCGTTGGAGCACGACCATCCCCAGGCCCATGAACAGGATCACGACGACTGTGCCGAAGACCGCGCCGATCGCCCCTTCGCCGCCCGCGAGTGCACCGCCGATTGCAACGGCGACGGCGCCGGCAACGGCAGCCGGCACTACGCAACTCAGGAGCATTCGGGCGTCGTTGGACTGCATAAGGGGTCTCCGGCGGGAGTCGGAAGCAGGGGTCGTCGGGGACGAGCGTATCCCCGGGAGCGAAGAGGACTTAGCGACGAAGGACCATCGCACTACGGTCCTTCGGCTCTTTCACCGGGTTTCGTGAACGATATCACAAACTATTTGATGAGGTCTTTACCTACAAAGTGTGCTGCCCGTCACACGTGCGGGCTAAAAGCCGAGAGCCGAACTGACTGGTTGGCAGATGTCTGCTATGTGGCCAACTGCACCAAAATCAGTGGTGGGTGTTGCTCTTGGGCCCATCGGCGAAGCGCGGGTGCCGGCCGATGGCGGTCGCCCCGTGCGGCCCGGCCGGCACCGGCTCCCGTTCAGCGGCTCCGTCACCTTCCGCGGCCTCGGCGCCTTCCGCGGCCTCGGCGCCTTCCGCCCCTTCGGACGCCTCCGGCACCGGGACGTCGGACTCCTCGGCGCGTGCCCGCCGCCGGTACCGCGGCGGCACCAAGTGCTGCGCCCAGAGCGGCACCCGCGGGGTGAAGCGGGGCAGCAGCAGCAGGAGGAGGCCCACCGCGCTGAGCGCGACGACGAGCAGGACGATCCAGACGCTGGCCGAGTTGACCGAGTAGGCCACCGCGCCGAAGGCGATGAGCGCCGACCAGAAATACATGATCAGGACGGCCCGGCTGTGCGAGTGGCCGATCTCCAGGAGGCGGTGGTGCAGGTGGCCGCGGTCCGCGACGAAGGGGGACTGGCCGTTCCAGGTGCGCCTGACGATGGCGAGGACCAGGTCCGCGACCGGGACGATCAGCACCGTGAGGGGCAGCAGGAGTGGAATGTAGACCGGGACCGTCGCGTGCACGGCCTCCGTCTGGCCGCCGGCGAACAGGGCCATCGCGTCCGGGTCCACCTGGCCGGTGATCGAGATGGCGCCCGCGGCCAGTACCAGGCCGATCAGCATGGATCCGGAGTCGCCCATGAAGATGCGGGCCGGATGCATGTTGTGCGGCAGGAAGCCGAGGCACATGCCCATCAGGATCGCGGCGAAGAGCGTCGCGGGCGCCGCCGCTTCGATGCCGTAGCCGTACCAGATGCGGTAGGCGTACATGAAGAAGGCCGCCGCGGCGATGCAGACCATGCCGGAAGCGAGTCCGTCGAGTCCGTCCACGAAGTTGACGGCGTTGATGGTGATGACGACCAGCGCGACCGTCAACAGCGTGCCCTGCATGGGGGTCACCGAGACGGAGCCGACGCCGGGCACCGGGATCCACAGGATCGTCAGACCCTGGAGCACCATCACACCGGCGGCGATCATCTGCCCGCCGAGCTTGATCAGCGCGTCGACGCCCCACTTGTCGTCCAGCACCCCGAGCAGCCAGATCACGGCGGCACCGGAGAGCAACGCCCTTGGTTCGGCGGAGAGTTCGAAGACGCCCTTGAGGTTCGGCAGGTGCGCGGCCACCAGCAGCCCGGCGCACAGGCCGCCGAACATCGCCACGCCGCCGAGTCGCGGAGTGGGTTCCCGGTGCACATCGCGCGCCCGGATCTCCGGCATCGCGCCGGCCACGATGGCGAACTTCCGCGCCGGCCCGGTCAACAGATAGGTGACCGCGGCCGTGACGCAGAGCGCCATCAGGTACTCACGCACAGGCACTCCCGATCCGACTCACTCGACTCGCAGGACGCCCCCGGCCTCGGTGTACGGAGCCCCGCCGATGCGCGTCAGAGACGGAAATCCTGCCCGCCGCCGCTGAAAGGCGGCACTACAGGGGGCTCCTCGCAGGGAGTCTAGCGGCATCACCGCACTTGATTGGTTCCGGTATTGGATCACCGGGCGCCTCGCGGCGCCGTGGCGGAGCGTCGTCAGGGGGCCGGGTAGGGCGGGAACCGCCGCACCAGATCGGCGACTTCCGAGCGCACCTTGCCGTCCTCGCGCAGCGCACCGCCGAGCAGCACCCCGATCCGCGCCATCTCGGCCTGCCCCATCCCCTGGGTGGTCAGCGCCGCGCTGCCGAGCCGGACGCCGGTGGTGCAGCCGGGGGGTCCGGTTCCGTACGGCAGCGCGCAGGTGTCGAGCACCATGCCGGCGGCGGTGCACCGGCCACGGGCGGTGCGTCCGTCGAGGCCGAGCGCGGCCACGTCGGCGGTGATCATGTGAGTGTCGGTGCCGCCCGTGGTGATCGTCAGGCCCTCGGCTTCGAGGGCGGCCGCGAGCACCCGGGCGTTGCAGACCACCTGACGGGCGTAGCCCGCGAAGGCGGGGGTGGCGGCCTCACCGAAGGCGACGGCCTTGGCGGCGATGGCGTGCATCTGGGCGCCGCCCTGGGTGAACGGGAAGACCGCCCGGTCGATCCGGCCGGCGAGGTCCGCCCCGCACAGCAGGAGGCCGCCGCGCGGGCCGCGCAGCACCTTGTGGGTGGTGGCGCAGACCACGTCGGCGTACGGGACCGGGCTGGGGGCCGCTCCCCCGGCGATCAGGCCGAGCGGGTGCGCCGCGTCCGCGATGAAGTACGCCCCGACCTCGTCGGCGATCTCCCGGAAGGCGGCGTAGTCGGGGTGCCGGGGGTACGAGATGGAGCCGCAGACGATGGCCTTGGGCCGGTGCTCATGGGCCAGCGCGCGGACCTGGTCGTAGTCGATCAGGCCGGTGGCGCGGTCCACCCCGTAGCCGACGAAGTCGAACCAGCGGCCGGAGAAGTTCGCCGGGGAGCCGTGCGTGAGGTGGCCGCCCTGCGGCAGCGCCATCGCCAGCACGGTGTCGCCGGGGCGCAGCAGGGCCGCGTACGCGGCGAGGACGGCCGAGGATCCGGAGTGCGGCTGGACGTTGGCGTGTTCGGCGCCGAACAGGGCTTTGGCCCGTTCGACGGCGATGCGCTCGGCGAGGTCGACGAGCTCGCAGCCGCCGTGGTGGCGGGCGCCGGGGTAGCCCTCGGCGTATTTGTTGGCGAGCGGGGACCCGAGGGCGGCCAGCACGGCGGGCGAGGTGAAGTTCTCGGCCGCGATGAGCTGGAGGCCGTTGCTCTGCCGTTCCAGCTCGGCGAGCAGGATTCCCGACAGCTCGGGGTCCTGTCTGCGCAGCGCGTCGAAATCGGGGCCCCGGTAGGGGGACGCGGCTGCGGCTGCCGGCGTGCCCTCGGGCGCGGCAGCGCGCTCCGACGCGGGCACGGGGGCGGTATCGGCCGCGGGGGCTGGAGCGGCTTTTGTCACGGGCATCGCGGGCTCCCCGGGTGAGGTGGATCTCACTTGCCACTGTAGGCGCGCCGACGCGGGAATGCCCTGTGTGAGGGGGGCCGGGCGGGGCGAACGGGCCGGGGCGGCCGGGCCCGCCCTTACCGGCTGCCCGCCGCTGCGCGCGTACCCCTGTCCACACCCCCGCTGAAGGGTTCCGCTCAGCAGCGGTGCGCCGGGGCCGGGCGGCCGGTGAGGGCGGTGATGACCGGGTCGAGGGCCGTGTTGATCTCGGCGCCGACGCTGCGGAAGTAGGTGATCGGGGCGCCGTACGGGTCGTAGACCTCGTCGGCGTCCGGGCTGGGGGCGAGCAGCCAGCCGCGCAGCGCCGCCGCGGCCCGTACCAGCACGCGGGCGCGGTCGACCACGCCGCCGGCCGAGTCGGGGTCGGGCAGCGTCGCGGGGTCTATGGCCCGTACCAGCCGGGTGAACTCCTTGAGCGTGAAGGTGCGCAGTCCCGCCGAGTGGCCCATCGAGATCACCTGGGCGCGGTGGTCGCGGGTCGCGGTCAGTACGAGGTCGGCACGGATGACGTGCTCGTCGAGCAGCTCGCGGCCGAGAAAGCCGGCCGGGTCCGCGCCGAAGTCGGTGAGCACGGTCGCCGCGTGGGCCTCCATCGGAGCCCCTTCGTGGCCCCAGGTGCCCGCGCTCTCGACGATGAGGCCTTCGGTGCTCTCTATGCCGAGAGCCTGGGTGGAGCCGCCGAGGCGGTCCGCGAAGCCGTGCCGGGTCAGCCGCTCGGTGATCGGTGAGCGGCAGACGTTGCCGGTGCTGACGTGGAGGATGCGGAAGGTTTCGGGGCCGCCCGTGCGGTCGCTGTCGCCGTCCGCTATGCCACGCCCCAAGGGGGCGATCACTGTGCTTGTCCCCCGTTGTTCGCTTCGCTCATGGCGACACCTCGATGTCGGGTACGACCTCCCGCAGCTGCTCGACACTGATGGCGCCCGCGCGCAGCAGCATCGGCACCTTGCCGGTGACGTCGACGATCGAGGAGGGTACGGCGGCGGGCGTGGGCCCGCCGTCGAGGTAAACGGAGACGGAGTCGCCCAGCATGTCCTGGGCCGCGTCGCAGTCCTGCGGGGACGGGTGTCCGGTGAGGTTGGCGCTGGAGACGGCCATCGGCCCGAACTCGGTCAGCAGCTCGATGGCGACCGGGTGCAGCGGCATCCGTACGGCGACGGTGCCACGGGTCTCCCCGAGGTCCCAGGTCAGCGACGGCTGGTGCTTGGCGACCAGGGTGAGCGCGCCAGGCCAGAAGGCGTCGACCAGCTCCCACGCCTGCTCGGAGAAGTCGGTGACCAGGCCGTGCAGCGTGTTCGGGGAGCCGACGAGGATGGGCGAGGGCATGCCCCGGCCACGGCCCTTGGCCGCCAGGAGGTCGCCGACGGCCTCCGCGCTGAACGCGTCCGCACCGATGCCGTAGACGGTGTCGGTGGGCAGCACGACCAGCTCGCCGCGGCGGACGGCGGAAGCGGCTTCGCGCAGACCGGTAGCGCGGTCGGTCGCGTCGCTGCAGTCGTATCGCCGGGCCATCTAGCGGACCTCCTCGGACGGAGCCGGATACCTCGGGCGCGGGGCCGATGCCGGCTGATGTGATGCGTGGGGGCGGTGGGCTGTCACGGCTGTCTCAGCCGTCACAGCCCACACAGCTGTCGTCAATTTCATGGCCGTCACGGCTGTCTCGGCGGTCTCGGCGGTCTCGGCGGTCTCGGCGGTCTCGGCGGTCATGGTCGTCATGGCATTGCCCTGCGCGCCGTCGCGAACCGGGGCCGGTTGTTCAGGTCGGGGTGGTCGGCTGCGTCGGCCCAGCCCCGCTCCTCGGTGAAGATCCACGGGACCTGGCCGCCCTGGGTGTCCGCGTGCTCGATGACGACGACGCCTCCGGGACGCAGCAGCCGGTGGGCGGTGCGCTCGATGCCGCGGATCGTGTCCAGGCCGTCCTCGCCGGAGAAGAGCGCGAGCTCGGGGTCGTGGTCGCGGGCCTCGGGGGCGACGTACTCCCATTCGGTCAGTGGGATGTACGGCGGGTTGCTGACGACCAGGTCCACCTGGCCGTCGAGCTCGGGCAGCGCGGTCAGCGCGTTCCCGTGGTGCAGAACGACGCGGGACCCCTCGACGTTCTTCCGGGCCCACAGCAGGGCGCCCTCGTCCAGCTCCACGGCGTGCACGCGCGAGCGCGGCACTTCCTGCGCGAGCGCGAGGGCGATGGCCGCCGAGCCGGTGCACAGGTCGACGATCAGCGGTTCGACGACGTCCATGGCCCGTACCGCGTCTATGGCCCAGCCGACGACGGATTCCGTCTCGGGGCGGGGCACGAAGACGCCGGGGCCGACCTGGAGCTCCAGGTAGCGGAAGAAGGCGCGCCCGGTGATGTGCTGGAGGGGTTCGCGGGCCTCGCGGCGCGCGATCGTCTCCCAGTAGCGGGCGTCGAACTCGGTGTCCGCGACGCCGTGCAGCTCTCCACGCTTGACGCCGTGCACGAATGCGGCGAGCTCCTCCGCGTCGAAACGCGGTGAGGGCACGCCGGCGTCGGCCAGCCGCTGGGTGGCCTGGGCCACCTCGGCGAGCAGCAGGTTCATCCGGTTCCTCCGGCTAACGGCGTACGGGGCGGCTGACTGGGCGAGTGACGGGGACGGGGACGGGCTGACTCTAGCGACGTCCCGCGGCCGACGGGAGCCGCGTTCTCGGACGGCTCAGTGGGCCGCGGCGAGCTTGGCCGCGGAGTCGGCGTCGACGCACGCCTGGATGACCGGGTCGAGCTCTCCGTCGAGCACCTGGTCCAAGTTGTACGCCTTGAAGCCCACGCGGTGGTCGGAGATCCGGTTTTCCGCGTAGTTGTAGGTGCGCACGCGCTCGGAGCGGTCCACGGTACGGACCTGGCTGCGGCGGGCGTCCGACGCTTCCTTCTCGGCCTCTTCCTGGAGGGCGGCCAGCAGCCGGGAGCGCATGATGCGCATGGCCTGCTCCTTGTTCTGGAGCTGGCTCTTCTCGTTCTGGCAGGAGACGACGATGCCGGTGGGCAGGTGGGTGATGCGCACCGCGGAGTCGGTGGTGTTGACGGACTGGCCGCCGGGTCCCGACGAGCGGTAGACATCGATCCGCAGGTCGTTGGGGCCGATCTCGACCTCGACCTCCTCGGCCTCGGGGGTGACCAGCACGCCGGCCGCCGAGGTGTGGATGCGGCCCTGGGACTCGGTCGCGGGCACCCGCTGGACGCGGTGCACCCCGCCCTCGTACTTGAGCCGCGCCCAGACGCCCTGGCCGGGCTCGGTCGCGCCGTTGCCGCCCTTGGTCTTCACCGCGACCTGGACGTCCTTGTAGCCGCCGAGGTCGGACTCGTTCGCTTCGAGGATCTCGGTCTTCCAGCCGACGCGCTCGGCGTAGCGCAGGTACATCCGCAGCAGGTCGCCGGCGAACAGGGCCGACTCCTCGCCGCCCTCGCCCGCCTTGACCTCGAGGATGACGTCCTTGTCGTCGCTGGGGTCGCGCGGGACGAGCAGCACCCGGAGCAGTTCGGTGAACTCCTCGCGCTGCTTCTCCAGGCTCTTGGCCTCGGCCATGAACTCGGGCTCCTCGGCGGCGAGCTCGCGGGCCGTCTCGATGTCGTCCCCGTACTGCTTCCAGGTGCGGTACGCGCCGACGATCGGGGTCAGCTCGGCGTAACGCTTGTTGAGTCGCTTCGCTTCCCGCTGGTCACCGTGGACCGCGGGGTCGGCGAGCCGCTTTTCGAGGTCGGCATGTTCGCCGATCAGTTCCTCGACCGCCTCGAACATCGGAAGCTCCTGGGATGGGTGTGGGAGTGTTACCGGCCGGTACGACGACAAAGCGCCGGTCCGGTCACCCCCGGGTGAGGGGCGACCGATGACCGGCGCTTTCGGGTCGCTACTTCTGGGCGGACCCGGCAGCGGCCTTGCCGAAGCGGGCCTCGAAGCGGGCCACGCGGCCACCGGTGTCGAGAATCTTCTGCTTGCCCGTGTAGAACGGGTGGCACTCGGAGCACACGTCGGTACGGATCGAACCGTCGGCGACGGTGCTGAAGGTGGTGAACGCCGCGCCACAGGTACAGCTGACCTGGGTCTCGACGTAATTGGGGTGGATGTCGCGCTTCAAGGGAGCTCCTAGATTCGGGAGGGCGCCGGGTCGTAGAGGCGGGGTTGCCTTACGTGAACCGGGACCAGCGGTCCAGTCTGCCAGGACTGCACGCAACTCCTCAAACCGGGGTGCTCCCGAAGATATTCCCGGCGGGATGAAACAGCTGCCCGAGGAGTGGGTCGACGGGCTACTTGACGGTGCCGCCCGCACCGGCCTTTCCGCCGGCCGAGCCCTTGGTCGCGGACTTCGGAATCGGCTGGTCGGCCTTGAGCGCCCGCCACACCTGGCCGGCCTTCTTGTCGAGCGGCAGCACCCGGTTCAGGTCCGCGGGGTCGTACGTCACCGGCAGCGTGGTCATGCTGATGTCGTTCGAGCCGATGCCCTTGATGCCACTGGCGAAGGACGTGAGGTCCTTGACCGAGTTGAGCTCGGAGTCGGTGGTGACGGCCTTGGTGGCGGTGTCCGCGACCTTGAAGAGCTTGGCCGGGTCGCCGAACAGGCCGACGTCCTTGACCTGGTCCATCAGCGCCTTGATGAAGGCCTGCTGCACCTGGATGCGGCCCAGGTCACTGCCGTCGCCGACGCCGTGCCGGGTCCGTACCAGGCCGAGCGCCTGCTCGCCCTTGAGGGTGTGCTTGCCCGCGTCCAGGTCGAGGTGGCTCTTCTCGTCCTGGATCTTCTGGGTGGTGGTGATGTCGACGCCGCCGAGGGTGTCGATGAGCTTCTTGAAGCCGGTGAAGTCGACCTCGATGTAGTGGTCCATCCGGATCTTGGTCATGGACTCGACGGTCTTGACCGCGCAGGCCGGGCCGCCGACCGAGTACGACTCGTTGAACATGACCTGGGAGGCCGCGGGCGAGTCGCCGCCCTTGGGATCGGTGCACTGCGGGCGGTGCACCAGGGTGTCCCGCGGGATGCTGACGACGCTGGCCTTCTTGTGGCCCTCGTAGATGTGCATGATCATCGCGGTGTCGGAGCGGGCGCTGCCCTCGTCGGCGCCGTATTTGCCGTTTTTCCCGGCGCGGGAGTCGGAGCCCAGGACGAGGATGTCCTGGGAGCCGTCGTCGACGTTCTGCGGGCGCTCGGTGCCCAGGGCCGAGTTGATGTCCACGCCCTTGAGGTTGCCGTTGAGCTGGAAATACGCGTAGCCCAGGCCCGTACCGCCGAGCACCACCACTCCCGCGGAGGTCCAGGCGACGATCTTCAGCACCCGGCTGTTGGTGCTGCGCTGCCTGCGTCGGCGGCCGGAGGCGCGTATGCCGCGGGAACGGCCCTCAGCCGTGGTCGCGGTCGTGCTGTCGTCCGCCATCTGCTCCTCAGTCCTCGCTGCGTCGGGTGCCCTTGCCGGCCCGATGAGCCACGGTCGTCCGAACTGTCAGACGATGGCTCGAACGGAAGGGTTGCACAGCGGTCTTCAGTGAGCTTCTTAGAAGAAGACCGCGAGCGCTATGCCGGGAACAGCACTTTCTCGGCCGTCACCTGGGATTTCGGCTGAACCGGGGGTACCGCTTCCAGCCATCGGGCCGCCTGGTTCGTGTGGAAAAGATCTCAGCCGGGCTACCGCCGGCAAGCCGGGTGGCGGAGACCGGCCCCCGGGCCGGAGAACCGGAAGCTCGGCGCCCGGAAACCCGGGAGGGCCTTCCCGCCACTGGTGTGACGGAAAGGCCCTCCCGATGCCGCTGAGGCGCGCGAGCGGAGCCGCGCGATCCGGTCAGTCGTTGCCGTTGCCCATGCCCGGCGTCGTCTTCTGGATCTGGAGCAGGAACTCCGCGTTGCTCTGGGTCTTCTTCATCTTGTCCAGCAGCAGCTCGATGGCCTGCTGCGAGTCGAGCGCGTGCAGCACCCGGCGGAGCTTCCAGATGACGGCCAGCTCGTCGCTGCCCATCAGGATCTCCTCCTTACGGGTACCGGACGGGTCGACGTCGACCGCCGGGAAGATGCGCTTGTCCGAGAGCTTGCGGTCGAGCTTGAGCTCCATGTTGCCGGTGCCCTTGAACTCCTCGAAGATCACCTCGTCCATCCGCGAGCCGGTCTCGACGATCGCGGTGGCCAGGATGGTCAGCGAGCCGCCGTCCTCGATGTTGCGCGCCGCGCCGAAGAACTTCTTCGGCGGGTAGAGCGCGGTCGAGTCGACACCGCCGGACAGGATGCGGCCGGAGGCGGGCGCCGCGAGGTTGTACGCGCGGCCCAGACGGGTGATGGAGTCCAGCAGGACGACCACGTCGTGACCCAGCTCGACGAGACGCTTGGCGCGCTCGATGGCCAGCTCGGCGACGGTGGTGTGGTCCTCGGCCGGGCGGTCGAAGGTCGAGGAGATGACCTCGCCCTTCACCGACCGCTGCATGTCGGTGACCTCTTCGGGACGCTCGTCCACCAGGACGACCATCAGGTGGCACTCGGGGTTGTTGACGGTGATCGCGTTGGCGATCGCCTGCATGATCATGGTCTTGCCGGTCCTCGGCGGCGCCACGATCAGACCGCGCTGGCCCTTGCCGATCGGCGCGATCAAGTCGATGATCCGCGTCGTCAGAATGCCGGGGTCGGTCTCCAGGCGGAGCCGGTCCTGCGGGTAGAGCGGCGTCAGCTTCTGGAACTCCGGGCGGCCGCGGCCGCTTTCGGGCGCCATGCCGTTGCACGAGTCGAGACGGACCAGCGCGTTGAACTTCTCGCGCCGCTCGCCGTCCTTGGGCTGCCGCACCGCGCCGGTGGTGTGGTCGCCCTTGCGCAGGCCGTTCTTGCGGACCTGGGCCAGCGAGACGTACACGTCGTTCGGGCCCGGCAGGTAGCCGGAGGTCCGGATGAACGCGTAGTTGTCGAGGATGTCCAGGATGCCCGCGACGGGGATCAGCACATCGTCGTCGTTGACCGGGACCTCGTTGCCGAACTCCTCGCGCCCACGACGGCCGCGGCGGTCGCGGTAGCGGCCCCGACGGCCGCGGCGGCCACCCTCGAAGTCGTCGTCGTCCTGCTGTTGCTGCGGGTTGCCCTGTTGCTGCTGCTGCGGGTTGCCACCGCCGCGGTTGTCACCGCGGTTGTCGCCGCCGCGGTTGTCGCGCTGCTGACGGTTTCCGCCGTCGTTGCCGCCACCCGCGCTGCCGCCGGCCGCGTCGCCGCTCTTGCCGCGGCCACGCTCGCCTCGCTCGGCACGGTCACCGCGGTCGGCGCGCTCGGCACGGTCGCCGCGGTCGCGCTGGTTGCCGCGCTCCCGGCGTTCGTTCTTCTGACCCTGGCCCTGGTCCTGACCCTGACGGTCCTGGCGCTCGCGGCGCTCGCCGCCCTTGGCCTTGCCGTCGGCGCCTTCCGTGGCGGACACCGCGACAGCGGCCTCGGCCTTGGAGTCGCTCTTGGGCTCGGTGCGGTTCTCGGCCTTGGTCACCGTGGTGCTTCCGGTCTGGGCATCCGCGGTGTCCGGGCTGCCCGCCTGCGCGGTGGCGCGGCGACGGCGTCGCTCGCCGACCGGCTGGTCGTCGCTGGCCGGCTGGCCGGGGATGTCGATCTGCTGCTGGGCCGTGGCCTGCTCTGCGGCCGGCGCGGCCGGCCCGGCGACCGGCTGCTCACCCTCGCCCGTACGGGCCTTGGAGGTGGCGCGGCGCTTCGGCTTCGTCTCCGCCTCGGCGGGGGCGGCGTCAGCGGTCTTGGCCGCGGGCGAGCCGCCGCCCTGCTTGTCCTTGATGACCTCGATCAGCTGGCCCTTGCGCATCCGCGCGGTGCCCTTGATCCCGAGGCTGGAAGCAAGCTGCTGCAGCTCCGCCAGGACCATGGCGTCAAGGCCGGTGCCGGAACGGCGACGCTTGGGGGCAGCACCGGTGGCAGGCGCGGTGGGCGCGGCGGCGGTGTCGTCGACACGTGCGCCCATCAGATCGGTGGTGTCGCTCACGAAGGGTCCTTCCCTGGAGCGGGCGTCGGCCTGTCTGGCGCGGCGACCGGTTGTGCTGTCCGGCTTACGGTCCTGTGTCTGCGGACCGGGCCGGGGCGGTTGTCCGCCGGAGACGGCGGAAAGATCAGTGCTTGATTCCGGCGCAAAGCGATGGCGTGACACTGGTGTGCGGTATCAGTCATGTCGCTCACGTCGATTCCGGAGCGTGCTCATCGCTGCACAGGCAGGCTGCTCAGGCAGTGTGGGAGGCTCCCGGAAGAAATGGTGATCCCGAATGGGGACACGGAGCACCACGCCTATCAGGCGTCGGGTGCTCACTTGAGGTTAACACTACTGGGTCCAACTAACATTCCCCCTCTCCAAGACCTGCAATCGTTCGCTGTCGCAGGTCGCGTTCACGGCGCGAGCGGCAGTACGCACGCCCCCTCGGCGTCCAGCGCGAGCCGGTTGGCCGCCCATCCCTCGCCCGCCATCCGGGCGACCTTGTCGGCCGCGGCGTCCTCGACCAGCGCGAGCACCGTGGGGCCCGCGCCGGAGATGACGGCAGGGACGCCGTCCGCGCGCAGACGGTTCACCAGCGCGAGGGTCTCCGGCATCGCCGGAGCACGGTATTCCTGGTGCAGCCGGTCCTCGGTTGCCGCCAGCAGCAGCTCGGGACGCCTGGTCAGCGCCTCGACGAGCAGTGCGGCACGGCCCGCGTTGGCGGCCGCGTCGACATGCGGGACCGTTCGCGGCAGCAGGCCGCGGGCCGTCTCGGTGAGTACCGCGTCGGCGGGCACGAAAACCACCGGAACGACTGACTCCGCGGGATCCATCCGGATCGCCCGCGCGGCGCCCGAGTCCGTCCAGGCGAGCGTGAAGCCGCCCAGCAGACAGGCGGCGACGTTGTCGGGGTGACCCTCGATCTCGGTGGCCAGCTCCAGCAGCGCGGCGTCGTCGAGCTTCTCGGCCCCGCCTATCGTCACCGCGCGGGCTGCGACGATGCCGGCGCAGATGGCGGCGGACGAGGAGCCGAGGCCGCGGCCGTGCGGAATGCGGTTGGCGCAGACGATCTCCAGGCCGCGCGGCTGTCCGCCGAGCAGGTCGAAGGCGGTGCGCAGCGACCGGACGAGCAGATGGTCCTCATCGCGCGGCAGGGTTTCGGCGCCCTCCCCCGCGATGTCGATGTGCAGCCCGGAGTCGGCGACCCGGACCACGACATCGTCGTACAGCCCCAGGGACAAGCCGAGGGCATCAAAACCGGGGCCGAGATTTGCGCTGGTGGCGGGGGTGCGCACTCGGACGGCGGCGGCGCGGAACGCGGGACCGGCCATCGAACGATGACTCTCCTTGTGAGACAGCTTTTTCTGGTTTCGCGGGTACTGCGGGTTCTTCTCGAAGGCTTCTCGGCCCGACGCGATGCGTCAGGCCCCGAGTGCCCCGACGGGCCGCCGCGCACGGCGGCGGGAGTCTGCGGCGGCCGGGGTTGGGGTCAGCCTATCGAAGGAAGGTTCTGTCGCGACATAGGGCGCACGGGAGGCGCACGATACGTGTCGCGCGCCGCCCGCTGCCTTGCGGTCGTTTCGCCTGGTCAAGCCGGATACCGGTTACGCCAGGCCGAGCTGTTCGGCCGCCGCGGCCGCGTCGATCGGCACCGTCACGGGCTGCGGCGCGCCGGCCACGGCCCAGTCCGGGTCCTTGAGGCCGTTGCCGGTGACCGTGCAGACGATGCGCTGGCCGGGATCGACCTTGCCCTGCTCGGCGGCCTTGAGCAGACCGGCGACGCTCGCGGCCGAGGCCGGCTCGACGAAAACGCCCTCCTGCGCGGCGAGAAGCCGGTAGGCGGCCAGGATTTGACGGTCGGTCACCTCGTCGATGAGGCCGCCCGATTCGTCGCGCGCCTGCTCGGCGAAGCTCCAGGACGCGGGGTTGCCGATCCGGATCGCGGTGGCGATGGTGTGCGGGTCCTTGACGATCTCGCCGCGCACGATCGGCGCCGAGCCGGACGCCTGGTAGCCCCACATCCGGGGCCTGCGGGAGGAGAGGCCGTCGGCCGCGTACTCCCGGTAGCCCCGCCAGTAGGCGGTGATGTTGCCGGCGTTGCCGACGGGCAGCACATGGATGTCGGGCGCGTCGCCCAGCGCGTCGACGATCTCGAACGCCGCGGTCTTCTGGCCCTCGATGCGCGCCGGGTTCACCGAGTTGACCAGCGCCACCGGGTACTTCTCGGAGAGGCTGCGGGCGAGCGTCAGGCAGTCGTCGAAGTTGCCGTCGACCTGGAGGATGCGCGCGCCGTGGACGAGCGCCTGGCCCATCTTGCCCAGCGCGATCTTGCCCTGCGGGACCAGCACCGCGCAGACCATTCCGGCCCGTACGGCGTAGGCGGCCGCGGAGGCGGAGGTGTTGCCGGTGGAGGCGCAGATGACGGCCTGCGCGCCCTCCTCCTTGGCCCGCGAGATGGCCATGGTCATGCCGCGGTCCTTGAAGGACCCGGTGGGGTTGGCGCCCTCGACCTTGAGGTGGACCTCGCAGCCGGTGCGCTCGGAGAGCACCTGCGCGGGCACCAGCGGGGTGCCGCCCTCACGGAGGGTGATCACCGGAGTCGTGGCGCTGACCGGAAGCCGGTCGCGGTACTCCTCGATGATGCCGCGCCACTGGTGGGTGCCGGCCGCGGCCTCGCCGCGCTGGATGGGTGCGGTTGCAGACATGGTTTTTCCTTACTCCCCTTCGACCCGCATGATGCTCGCGACGCCGCGCACGGTGTCCAGCTGCCGCAGCGCGTCGACGGTCGCCGACAGGGCGGCGTCGGGCGCCCTGTGCGTGACGACGACGAGCGACGCCTCGCCGTCCTTGCCCGACTGGCGGACCGTGTCGATCGACACGTCGTGCTCGGCGAAGACCGTGGCGACCTGGGCCAGTACGCCCGGCTTGTCGGCCACGTCGAGGCTGATGTGATAGCGCGTGACGACCTCGCCCATCGGGCTGACGGGCAGCCTGGTGTAGGCGGACTCCCCCGGTCCGGTCACGTCGTTCAGTTTGTTGCGGCAGACCGCGACGAGGTCGCCGAGGACCGCGGAGGCGGTCGGCGGGCCGCCCGCGCCCGGTCCGTAGAACATCAGCTGCCCGGCCGCGTCGGCCTCGACGAACACCGCGTTGTACGCCTCGCGGACCGAGGCGAGCGGGTGGCTCAGCGGGATCATCGCGGGGTGCACGCGGGCGGTGACGGACCTGCCGTCGGCGGCGCGCTCGCAGATCGCGAGGAGCTTGACGGTGCAGCCCATCCGCTTCGCGGAGGCGATGTCGGCGGAGGTGACCTCGGTGAGGCCCTCGCGGTGCACGTCGTCGATGGTGACGCGGGTGTGGAAGGCGATGCCGGCCAGGATCGCGGCCTTCGCGGCGGCGTCGAAGCCCTCGACGTCGGCGGTCGGGTCGGCCTCGGCGTAGCCCAGGGCGGTGGCCTCGTCGAGGGCCTCGCTGTAGCCGGCGCCGTGGGAGTCCATCCGGTCGAGGATGAAGTTCGTCGTGCCGTTGACGATGCCGAGCACCCGGTTGACCTTGTCGCCGGCGAGGGACTCGCGCAGCGGCCTGACCAGCGGGATCGCGCCGGCGACGGCGGCCTCGTAGTAGAGGTCGGCGCCGTACTTCTCGGCGGCGGCGTGCAGCGCCGCGCCGTCGGCGGCGACCAGCGCCTTGTTGGCGCTCACGACGCTGGCGCCGTGCTCGAAGGCGGTGGTGATCAGGGTGCGGGCGGGTTCGATGCCGCCGATGACCTCGATGACGACGTCGATGTCACCGCGCTTGACCAGCGCGGTGGCGTCGGTGGTGACGAGTTCGGGCGGGACGCCCTCGCGCAGCCGGTCCGGCCGGCGCACGGCGATCCCCACCAGTTCGACCGGCGCGCCGATGCGGGCCGCGAGGTCGGCGGCCTGCGTCGTCATGATGCGCGTCACCTCTGAGCCGACCACGCCACAGCCCAGGAGCGCCACTTTCAGCGGCCGCGTACGCATCATCCGACCTACGCCTTTCATCGAGCACAGTTCATCGAGCACAGTCATCGAGCTTCACCGAGCACAGTCCCTGTACATCTCGTCACCGCACACTTTCGTATGCGGTAGTGGACCAGTCTCACTCACCGGACGGGGGATTCCGCCCCCGGTCCATGATGCGAGATAAGAATCTCGCTAACCGACATCGAGCCGCAGAAGATCCTCCTCCGTCTCACGCCGGACGATCACCCGGGCCTCGCCGGAGTCGACCGCTACGACGGGCGGGCGCAGCGCGTGGTTGTAGTTGCTGGCCATGGAACGGCAGTACGCACCGGTGGCCGGCACGGCGAGCAGGTCGCCGGGCGCGAGGTCGGCGGGCAGGAACGCGTCCTTGACCACGATGTCGCCGGACTCGCAGTGCTTGCCGACGACGCGGGAGAGCATCGGCTCGGCGTCGGAGGTCCTGGAGACCAGCGCGACGCTGTAGTCGGCGTCGTAGAGCGCGGTACGGATGTTGTCGGACATGCCGCCGTCCACGCTGACGTAGGTCCGCAGCCCTTCGAGGTGCTTGACGGTGCCGACCTCGTAGAGGGTGAAGGCGGTCGGGCCGACGATCGCGCGGCCCGGCTCGACGGACAGCCGCGGCACCGAGAGCCCGGCCAGCCGGCACTCGCGGGTGACGATGTCGCCGAGCGCCTTGGCGATCTCGTGCGGCTCGCTCGGGTCGTCGTCGGAGGTGTAGGCGATGCCGAGCCCGCCGCCGAGGTCGATCTCGGGCAGCTCGATGCCGTGCTCGTCGCGGACCTCGGTGAGCAGCTGCACGACCCGGTGCGCGGAGACCTCGAAGCCGGCCATGTCGAAGATCTGCGAGCCGATGTGCGAGTGGATGCCGACGAGCTCCAGCCCGTCCAGCTTGAGCACCCGGCGCACGGCCTCGGCAGCCTGCCCGTCGGCGAGCCCGATGCCGAACTTCTGGTCCTCGTGGGCGGTGGCGATGAACTCGTGGGTGTGCGCCTCGACGCCCACCGTCACCCGGATCTGCACACGCTGGCGCTTGCCGAGCCGGTCGGCGATGTGCGCGACGCGGACGATCTCCTGGAACGAGTCGAGGACGATCCGGCCGACGCCCTCGCGGATGGCCCGCTCGATCTCGGCGGTGCTCTTGTTGTTGCCGTGCAGCGCGATCCGCTCGGCGGGCATCCCGGCGTCCAGCGCGGTCGCCAGCTCGCCCGCGGAGCAGACGTCGAGGTTGAGGCCCTCCTCGTACAGCCAGCGGACGACCGCGCGGGAGAGGAACGCCTTGCCGGCGTAGAAGACGTCGGCGTCCTCCCCGAAGGCGTCGCGCCAGGCGCGGCAGCGGGCCCGGAAGTCGGCCTCGTCGAGGAAGTAGGCGGGCGTGCCGAACTCCTCGGCCAGCTTGAGCACGTCGAGGCCGCCGACCTGGGCGACGCCCTCGGCGTCACGGGTGACCGTGCGGGACCAGACGTTCGGGTCGAGGGCGTTGAGGTCGGTGGGGGGCGCCGAGTAGTGCCCTTCGGACATGACATCGGCGTGGCGGGGCCCGGCGGGGTGGGCGGAACGGCTCATGGGGCGACTGAACTCCTCAGAGATGCGCGGGTGCGGTTATGCCGAGCTGGTGGAGGCCGTTGGCCAGCACCGTCCCGGTGGCCTCGGCGAGGGCCAGACGGGCGCGGTGAACGGCCGAGGGTTTCTGATCGCCGTACGGAAGCGGCGGACAGCCGGCGAGCGTGCGCTGCAGCGCTTCGGCCGTCGTCTCCAGGTGACGGGCGACCCGCTCGGGGGCGCGATGGCGGGCGGCGGCCCGGGCGACGCCCGGGAAGTCGGCGAGCAGGCCGAGGAGGACCCGCTCGCCGGGGTCGTCGTAGGCGGTGGTCCCCGGGTCTGCGTGGCCTGCGGTGCCCGCATCCTGCTCCGGGGTCCGTTCCAGGCCCAGATCGCGGGCGTTGCGGAGCAGGGCGCTGGTGCGGGCGTACGCGTACTGGACGCGGAAGAGCGGGTTGCTCTCACGCTGGACGAGCAGCAGCTCCGGGTCCGGGTACGGCGGGCCGAGCAGCGCCCAGCGGGCGGCGTCGGGGCCGAGGCGGCGCAGGGAGTCGTCGTCGGGGGTGGGCGGGGCGTGGTTGTGCGGGGCCGGGGCGGCCTGCTGCTCGTACGCCCCGTACGCGGGTCCGTCCGCGGGTCCGTCCGCGGATTCATCCAAGGCCCCGTACGCCGTCCCCTCCGCGAGGATCGTCCGGACGAGATCGCTGTGCCCGCCGCCGTCGAGGGTGATGTTGAGGAAGCCCGGAGCGGCGATCTCGACGCGGGCGATGCCGGGCTCGCGCGCCAGCCCCCGGCGCAGGATCTCGGCGACCTGGCGGGGCTGCCGCCCGGCCGCCGCGGCCAGCTCCAGCGCGATGTTCGTGGCGTAGTCGCCGCAGCCGGGGCGCGGCGGGGTGCGGACGGTGACCCGCGCGGGCACAGGAACGCGCAGCTCATCGGTCTCTACGGCACGGCGCACGGTGTGCAGCACGGTGCGGGAGAGTTCTGCGGGGGTCACAGGGTCAAGCGTATGGGAGGAGGGGGGTGGGGACGCGAACAGGTTTCACCCACCGGGACCGGCGGCCTCACCCAGCGGGACCGACAGCGGGTTCCGCGTCGTCGGCCCCGGCGCTCTTCGAGAGTCCGTCCCGTCCGCCGCCCCGCTCCGCACCGCGCCCCTCAGCGGGGCCGTCCCCTTCCGGCGAGCCGTCCGGGAACATCAGCCGCCGCACCAGCCGCACCAGATCCATCGGTTCGAAGGGCTTCGCGAGGAACGCGTCCACCCCCGCCGACTGCCCCGCGTCGACCTCCAGCTGCGTGCACGCGCTGATGATCGCGATCGGCGCATCGCGGGTACGGGGGTCGGCGCGCAGCCGGGCAGCCGTCCGCAGCCCGTCCAGCCGGGGCATGACGACGTCGAGGGTGATGACAGCGGGACGCACCTGGTGAACGACGTCCAGGCACTCGGCACCATCGGCCGCGGTCATGACCTCGAAGCCTTCGAGTTCGAGATTGACCCTGATCAACTGCCGGATGACCTTGTTGTCGTCGACGACAAGGACCCGGCCCGACAAGCCAGGCACAGGCAAAAGCCTAGGCGCGCCCCTCCGGCCGCGTCCGGCTTTTGCCCACTTCCACCAGGTGCGGGGGAGCTTTCACCGAGCGGGTGGGGCGGGCGGGGCGGATGCGCTACGGGGTGCTGCGGAGCCGCTGCCGGGGCTTCGCGCACGGCGGCGGGGCCGCGCGTGAGCGGTCCGCCGGCCGTCCCCTCGTCGCCCCCCGCTGTCCCCCGGCGGCCCGGGGACGATCACCGGAAAGGTGTTTCTGATGACCCCGTTGGAGCTGGTAGGGTTCTAAGCGTCGCTGTGAACAGCGGCAACACGCCCCCGTAGCTCAGGGGATAGAGCGTCGGCCTCCGGAGCCGGATGCGCAGGTTCGAATCCTGCCGGGGGCACTTCGAGAGAAGTGCCGAGACCCCGTCACCAGCTGAAACGCTGGGGGCGGGGTCTTCGTGTATCTGCGGCCGGACACGGCGATCGCATGGCCCGCACACCGCCGCAGCGGGTTCCGGACGCACACATCGCATCGGCCGCGGTTGAAGTGGCTGCACGGCAAGCGAGTGGGACCCCGCCGCACGCCGGCCGAACCACCGGCCATACAGAGACCGCCCGGGAGGCGGCGGAGGCAGAGGCCGAGCGGTGACCGACTGGGCGTGCAAGTCAGGCTGCTTGTACGGACGCCGCAATCAGCGCTGGGCGGTCACCCGTGAGATAGACGGATGGCGCTCCCTCGCGCATCGGCACCACGGGACCGCCGACGTGGCACTGCCCCCTCCAGCAGGGAGCGTTGAACACGAGTCGCGAGGGATCAGCGCCGGCGCGACGGTCCCTCGGGCGTCCATCTGGCAGACCCCAGAGGCGCGGCGGCAGCGCTGTCGGCCCCACGTTCGGTCTTCGCTCCCGCTCCCCCGCTTCGCCGCCACGTCAGGTCCCGCCAGAGCAACATCACCTCCACGCGCCCTCAACCGCTTTGCACCCACAACGTTTTCTCGATAGACATATGTGCTAACCGGTGGGACGTATGTGGTGCAGGTGCACACTGCGTCAGTTCGGGAGCCGGTGTGCATACGACTATTCGGGGGTGGGTGCATGCAGTTCGACCTGGGGTCTACGACGCTGTCGGAGCTGGGGAAGGGCACAACGGCGTCCAGTACTGATCTGGGCACGTTGATCCGGCAGCTCATCGCGGCCGCGGATCCGCTGGAGGGGAAGTTCAACGGGGCCGGCAAGGCCGCGTTCGATTCCTTCAAGCTGCGCGCGGACGAGGTCACGGATGCGCTGAACGGGGCGCTGAACGCGATCCTGGGCGGGCAGTCGGGCATGGACACCGCCTTCGGCGCCGGTGATCAGGAGTCGGAGAGCAACGCCCACCAGAACATGGCCGGAGCCAACTTCGACGCCGCCCGGTTCTCCGGGCGATAAAAACGGGGGATATCGCGATGGGGCAGAACCAGGACCGGAACAGCTACGACACCGGCGCCTCGACAGAGGTCCAGGGCGGCCTGCAGGGGATCATCGGCCGGCTCGAACTCGTGCTGGCCGACCGGGACGCCGCGGTGAAGGCCGCGATGGGGGACTTCAGCGCCGACGGGGTCTCCGACGAATACCACGGCAAGGAAATCCGCTGGAACCGCGCGGCGAACGAGGTGCGCGACATCATCCGCCTCGTGCGCGGCACGCTGGAGCAGAACGACGATACGGCGCAGTCGACGGTGACCCGGGCCAAGGCCGCGGTCGACAACATCGGCTGACCGAGCCAGCCAGGGGGCAAGGGGCCGAGGGGCCAGGGGCAAGTCGTCGGGTCGCTGGTGGGCGGCTTCGGTACGGGGTTCGGGGATGCGGGGGGATTTTCGTGACGAGTTGGGACATCAGTCAGTCCGGGGTACAGGGCGTTCTCAGCAAGGCGGCGACGGCTGCCGAGGGGCTGGCGAAAGTCGGCGGCGAGTTGGAGAAGACCCTGCCGAGCGCCGCGAGTTCGGCAGGCACGATCTCGGCCGCCTACTGTGGCGCGCCACCGAGCGGTCCGGTCGAGGCGGCGCTGAGTCAGTTCTTCCTGGCCCGGCGGAAGGACCTGGCCTACGTGGCCCTACGCACCGGGAACTCGCTGAACGGGGCCGCCGCGGCCACCAACGCGTACACCGAGGGCAACCTGAAAATGGCGGCGACCGCGCAGAGCCAAGCGGTGGCGGAGCCCAGGATCAATGAGTCCGGGCACCAGGTCGATGCGTCCGGGAAGGAAATCGATCCGTCCGGCCACGGAAAGAAGCAGGGCACGCCGTGAGCGACAAAGACCTCATCATACCTTCAGGTATCCCCCAGTTCACCGGCAATCTGGCGCAACTGGAGACCGACTCGGCGGCCCTGACCACGGAGGCGGGAAACTTCCGGTCCTCCGGAGCGTCCGTGCACTCCACATTTCAGGGGCTCTCGGCGTTCTACCACGCGCCCGAGGCGGACCAGTTGTTCGCCACCACGGCACCGGTGGCCACCAAGTCTGACGCGTTCGCGGATGACTTGGAGAAGGTGGCCACCGCCCTCAGCGTGTACGGCACCGAGGTACGGCCGCTGGTGAAAAGGCTCGAAAGCCTACAAACCGATGCATTCTCGTTCCTGGACAGCATCGAGGGCGACGACGACTGGCGTGAGGACGAGAAGAAGGTCAATCACAACAACGCCCTGGTCGATGACGTCAGAGTCACCACGACGGCGTTCTGGGCGGCCGAGCGAAGCTGCCACGGCAAGATCATCGCCCTGGTGGCCGGCGGGACCCCGCTCATCACCGACGACGGCTCTCACAAGCCGAACATGTACGGCTACAAGGCCGACGACCTCAAGCACGCCGAAGAGACGCCCTGGGGCTCGACCACCGAGCAGGAGTACACCGGCCTGGCCTGGGCCGGTCACCAGGTCAAGAGCTTCGTGTGGGACGGCTTCATCATGGACGGCGTGGTGGGCACCTTCAAGGGACTGGGCACCCTGGTCGTCGCCGACGGCTGGGATGCCGCGGGGCAGGCCTGGACCAGCCTCGCCAAGCTCGCCACCGGCGTGGTCCTCACCGCCACCCCCGTCACCTCGGCCCTCTTCTGGCTCACCCCCGACGACAAGCTGCCCAGCTGGATCCGCGACTCGCGCACCGCCATGAAGGAGACCGGCAAGGCGCTCGTTGCCTGGGACGAATGGGAGAAGAACCCGTCCCGCGCGGCCGGCACGGTCAGCTTCAACGTCATCACCACGATCGTCACCGGCGGCACGGGCACCGCCGCCAAGGCCGGTGGGGTCGCCCGGGCCGTCTCCATCGCGGGCAAAGCCGGCCGCCTCGTCGACCCCATCACCTACGTCGCCAAGGGCGGAAAGTTCGCCTTCAGCAAGGTCGGCGACCTGATGGTGAACCTGAAACAGCTGCGCACCAGCACTTTCGCCGACATCCCGGGCGGCACCTACAAGCTGCCCGAACTGACCGACGTCGCACCCGGGCGGCCCGCGATCCTGCCGAAGAACACCATCCAACTGGTCGATCGCCAGGGCAAAACGGTCTACCTGGACGCCGACAGCGGCGCACTCTTCGACGAATCCGGCAAGGTTCTCCAGTCCTCCAACAAGATCCCGCACGAACCCTCAGCAGCCGAGCGCGCCCCGGACCACGCCACCGAGCCGAACCCGCTGCCGCAGCGGGAGCCGGTGCTGGTCGGTGCCCACGTCGGGGACGACGCCGTCGGAGCCGGCGGGCGCGGCGGGGACCACTTGCCGCCGGGCGGCACGGCACACGATTTCGGCCGGGGCCCCTCCGCCACCCATGAACCACCCGCCGGCCCACCACGCGGTTCCACGCCGTCCCACGGCGACAACGGAACGGGTGCCCTTCCACCGCGCGGTGGGTTCTCCCACGGGGCCGGCGACGGTGCCGACGCACAAGACCTGCTGGCACCGGTCCGGGCGACGGGCCCGGCATCGGCCATGCCGCCGACGACGGAGCCGCCGATGTGGCTGAGGGCGGCGCTCCCGGGCAACACGGTGACAGTGGGACCGGCGGTTCATCGAACTCGAGCGTCAAGTCCTGGAAAGCCGAGGACACTGTCGTAGGTACAGCCAAGGGAAAGACTCTGCTGTACCCCAACGCGCGACACGACTTGAGCGGAGTGAAGAACGGAGCTCCAGACGAGAAAAACACCGTGATTCTGCCAGAGACTAAGGCAGCGGTAAAGGCAGATATAGCCGAAATCGCCGCAGGCAGGGCTTTCTTCGATAGAGTCAGCCAACGCTATACAGTCAATGGGCGAAGTTACGTCATAGAACCGACGGGAAGAGTCTTCCCGGATTCGGGTCCCGGGCTAGTGCCCCTGAACCGGGTTGAGTACACAGCTTTGAAGCACATCATGCGAGCCAACGGGGACATGAGTAAGCTGCAAGTCATGTTCAGCAAGGCGCCGCAGTTCAGAGAGAATCCCCAAGCTGTTGAGAAGGCACTCGCCTTGTATCGAAAGTACTACTCATGATGTACAACGTCTTGATTGCCTGCGATGCGGTCCCAACAGGACTTGCGCAGGCTCTGGCCAACGCATTTGCCACCCCATTGGGCAGCGTTGACGTATCACCATCGTCCGAACTGGAGGCGCGTAATTGGGATGCGACGGTAACTTGTGAATACGAAGGGATCCGCGGTGACCTGGACTGGATGCTGACCGTCTATGCGGCTGAAGAGGTCGCTGCGCACCCCTCGGAGGAGTCGCTGTCCCTGGCGTTGGCGCAGTCGCTCGGTGTATCCGTCCTCTACCCGTGGGGGACTCTGCCGTGGATCCGGAAGGTGGCAACTCCGCCTGGAGAGTTGACGTACGCACGGATTGAGCAGCCGGAGGGCGAGGAAGGTGAGTTCCGGGTCACCGCAGTGGAACTCCCAGTGCCGGACTTCCCGGGTGCGGCAGTCGGAAAGCTCCCCGAAATCGTCAAGGACCTGCCGATTCCGACGCCGCTAGCTGACGACTGTGTTCCGCCCATCAGGGAAGCTGGGTGGAAAAATATCCATGGCCTCCTGGCGAATTGGGAGCGGCTGGCCTCGCGTATGGCCGCGAAGTGGCCACCTTCCGGCTGGTATCCCGCCGATATGTACCGCGAAGACCTGGAGTGCCGCGATGAGTTGGAAAATCTCATCGCGCCCCTCCCGGAGTCGGCACGGGCGCGGATTCAGGATGCCCTCATGGCAGTGGACTCGTCGTACCGCGAAGGCACAGTGGATGACGGCGGCCGAGCACTGGCGGCCCGCACTGATGGACTGGAGTCTGCCGAAATCGCCCTGCGGCCTTGGTACTGGCATCGTCGGCCGGCGACCGTGCCATGGGAACAGTAGGGACTGAGAGAAGTCGAGACGTGACTGCTCACGAGGTTGTGTGACCTGCTGACGGTCGGCCCTTTGGTCTGGTCATGGGCCTCGCGAAGCACCGTCCACCGACAGCCCGTTCCGCGCTCGCAGCGCGAGGCGTCCGGCCGCAAGCCCGGTCGTCAGACCGGACATGCGGGCGCGAATCTGGAGCGGGCCGCTCTCCTCGGCATCCGTGGGACTGTCGGCTGAGCTCGCTGTACATCACGATATCTGGGGGAGGTTCGCTTTCACCGGCCGCCTTCACCCGGAGGCACAGAAACGGAATTCCCCCCGGTTGAGTGCGGCTCTGCGGGAGCTCAATGAATTGCTCTCCTTGACAGCCGAGCCAGGAGAGCCGACTGCTTCGGTTTCACCGAAGTGCTGGGGGTCGGCACTCCAGGCACGTTGCAGGATGGCTCTGGCCGGTGATGTCGCCGACAAGATTTAGACGGAGTTGATTTCGGAATAGTTCTACGACATCAAGGCGATCGCCGGGCGGTCTCAACCGGCCAAGGGAACTTCGTGATCACTTCAACTCCCGTAGCGCGATGGACTTGGGGACGCGAGCTAAACACGGACGACGAGGCCGTGGAGTGCCTCCGTGCTTTCCTGGCGGTCTATTCACTCTTGGTAGAGCACCGAATCGCCGTGGGTGGTCGGCCAGTAAACATCTCCGTCCCGGAGTACAGAAATCCGAGTACGTACCTTTTCAGGGAAGAAACCAGCGCCGAACTGTCGGCGGCTTCACCCCAACCCGAACTACATCCCTGAGGCCGACCGTGTCCAGTAACCCGGAAATCCTGTACGACAAGGAGATCACCCTTGTCTCTGACGGCAGTGCCCTCACTGGGAAACTCGTCAGCACTTACTCGGAAAACTACTACTCCGTAAGCATCACCTACGGAACGAGCACAACAGAGCACACAGCATGGAACCTTTTCGAGGCGCTTACGCGGGTGCGAACCGATTTGGAAATCAACGGATTGAAGCCGGCTGTCGAGGGCGCATGCCGAGATGTCTACCCCAGTAGAATGGCTCTAGAAATGGGGGGCGGCCGGAGAGCTTATCGCTGGCCACCGTCAGGCCGCCCGGCAACCGTGGATATCTTTGACGATGTGCCAGCGGCTGAGTATACAAGACTGGCCTATGCGGCCGAGCAGAGCGACCTGAACCACCAACGCAAAAGGCGCAGCCATGAGTAATCCGCGCGCGGTGACTCCGCCGGTGACTGACGCTGTGCGGACAGAAGCGGCAGCACGCCCAGGCGCCTGGGTGTACGCAATCGACCCATTCTTCAGCCCCACGGGAAATATCCCCCCATACGGGATCATTGGTGCTTGGAAAGTTGACGCTCACGGCCAGGTCACAGGCGAATTCAAACACAATCAAGGATATCGCCCATCACCGCGCAGTATTGGATTGGCCGATCCAACCGATGCAGTGGACTCGGCTATTCAACTTGCCGCCACTGGATACGGAAATAATTCAGCGGTCCGTGTCGCACTCTTGAATTCAGTTGTTTTCCTCGTTCCGGAGACTAATTCTGGAGCAGCTCCCTCTATCGAGGGAATTGAAGGTGGGATTACTTCGGTGTATACGAGCGAGCAGCATGCGCCGAGTTCGGCACCACGGCTCAGGCGAATTGATTTTCGCATTCTTCTCGCAGAGCTTCCCGACTGCTCGATTTTGAAGCTGAACCCTGGCAGTTCGACATCGGTTCAGCTGCCTATTGCAGATATGCGCCGAGCCGCAGGGCTCTGACGGCCGGGCACGCAGAACCCTCAGGACGGGCCCCGTGACCAATGACCTATCGACGACTTGGTAAAGTTCCCGGAGCTGCGATCGAAGGGGACGAACCTGCAGTGACTCATGAGCCATCGCATGCCGTGCTGGCCAGGCAGCGCTTTCGGGAGTGGCTGCAGGAAGAGGACCCGGGTGGGCTGGACGTCATCGGCCTCGATCTGAGTGGGGCGGACCTGTCGGGAGGAGACTTCTCGGAGTCTTGGTTCACCGATACAAAAATGGTCGACATCAAGCTGATCGGCTCCGACCTTTACCGATCCCACGCTGAAGGGGCCGATCTCTCCGGTGCAGATCTGACCGAAGCTTCTCTCGTACGCGTCAACTTCGACGACGCACTGCTACGCGGCGCAAATCTTGACAGAGCGGACCTCGTCAAAAGTTCCCTCTGCGATGTCGATGCCTCCGGCGCGAGTCTTCGCGGTACGCGGATCATGGGCGCATCACTGCTCGATGTGAACCTCTCTGGCGCAGACCTCTCCAACGCGATTCTGCAGGAGAATTCATTCAAGGTGAAGTTGGATCACGATACGATCCTGCGAGGGATGACGGGAACGATCTTCGGCCCGGTACAGCTCTTCGACAGGGGAGTGATTCGCGAAGTCGGAGGCGCCGAATTGGAGCGATGGATTCAAGAGAAGGGCGGCGAAGTTCGCGTACTGCCAAAGAGATAAGGGAAACAGTGCGGCCGTTCAACGATCAGGTCTTGGGCCTCTGCGGCAAGATCGCCCTCAGCCCGCTCGCCATCGCCTGCCTCGCCTACGACGCGGGGTTCCCGATCGAGGTCGGTCCGATCGTTATCTAGGAGTCGGTGCATGTACCGGCAGCTCAGAAGGTTGATCACAAGTGCAGGCGCATTAGGCAAGTGCCGCCCGTTCGCTTGCGGCGGCGAGTGCTTCGAGCGAACAGCGCCCTGCCAGATGACTACTTGGCGGTCCAATAGCCGAGGTCATTCCCGCCGGCGTCCGCCGCTCGCCGCACGGCATCCGGGGAACCCAGCATGCCGTGCGGCAGATAGCCGGACCGGACGCCCAGCTCCCACCCGTGCACCTGGACCGCAAGGGCGGCCAGGGCAAGAGTGCCGAGCGGCAGCAGAGTCCTGGGGGCGGGATCGCATCCCAGGCTCTCTCGGTGTTCGATGAGCCGGGCCACGAGTGCCTGCTCAAAGGCGTGCTGGTCGTCGTCGAGGAGTACGCGAAGGAGACGCTGGTCCAGTGTCAGGGGGCTGGCTGCGTCCAGTTGTCGGGCCGCCTCGGCGCGCGCGTCGGCGTCCGGCTTGCACAGGGTCACGGTGGGCCAGTCGCGGGGCAGGTGCCCGCGTGCCTGGGTCAGGTAGCTGCACAGTGCGTCCATCACGGCAAGGTCCGCCCGGTCCGACGTCGAGTTCAGCTTTGAGTACGGCACCCCGTCGCGGATCGCGGGCGCGTAGTCCCGCAGCAGCAGACCGATCACCCGCCGCCATTCCCACACCAGGCCGCTGACCAGGCACATCGCAAACGCGTCGACCCATGTTCTGGCCGTGGGGGCCTGCTCGATGACGTCACCGAAGGTGATGTAATCGCTGCTGAGACTCTCGCCGATGAGCGGAAAGACGATCTCCTGGTCACCCTCGGGGAAGCAGCCAACGCTTAGCACCCCCAGGGAGCACTCTGCCGCAGTCCGCAGCGCCGAGCGCGATGCCTCGTCGAGCGCGGGATCCTCCACGGTGCGGGCCGCGATGTGGTCGAGGAGCTCGTCACGCATCTCCTGCAACCTCTCCGGGGCCGGGTCGTCGTAGCGCATCCAGTGCCACCGCCCCCGGGTCCGTCCGCTGATGTCGTCGAGTGCCTGGGCTATGTACTGTCCGCTGACCTCGTGGCGCGTCACTTCCCGCACGGCTGCCGTCCTCTCATGATCTTCCCGGCCGGATGCGGCACGCTATCAGCGGGCTCGGACATTGCCCCGGGTCCAGCCGAGAGACCCGGCAGCAGCAGGGGCGCTGAGTGGGCGGTTCCGGATAGGAACGCGGCCGTCGCCAACGCGCCTCACACCCCCCGCAGATATTTGTAAGGCATGTCCCTGAACAGGGCACTCGCCTCACATGCCTGATGCTTGACCGGGACCCGAGATAACGGCTACCTGCCCGGTGAGCTGCTGAACCGCCTGGCTCGGCGAGTTCGAGGCTAACGCGGCAGGGGGCTGACGTCCTGCGACTACAACAGTCAGCTACTGGAGTCGGTGCGCCGACGGTTGCGGGATGCTTTGTTGTCCAGGGCACAGCGGCAATGGCGGTCGGCGGATGAGCGGCTGGGGAAGACGTTCGCCGCGATTGCGATCGTGGCGGAGCTGGCCGGGCATCCTGCTCGGCCCAGCCCGCACCCACGTACGCAGCGTCTCGTGGTTGACCCCCAGGTCGTTGGCCACCGACGCGTACGTCCCATCCGGGCCGGCCTGGTACAACGCGACAACAGCCCGGAACTCAGGCGAGTACTTCAGCGTCCCCAACGGGAACTCCTGTCGTATGGATCTTCACGATCCAATGATCAGGGTGTCTACGATCCAGGGTCGATCCCGCCATCCCGCGCATCCGTCACGACCGCTCCCCCGCCGCCGGCATGCCCGCCGCCCCGCACCGTGACCGGCTCCGCCGCGTGCAGCCGCAGGGCCGGACCGTCGGCCAGGCGGATGACGACGGCCAGCCCGCCTGATGCGTACCGCTCACTGCGCACGCTGCGGACCATTCGCCAGGTGCCCCACACCCGTACGCACTGACCGGGCAGGACGGTCACCGCCGCGACCTCCGTCTGTGCCGGTACGGGGACCATGCCGGGTGCCAGCAGTTCCGCCCAGACCGTTTTACCGATCCCGGCCGGCCGTTCGTCCACACCCCAGCGGTGAGCCAGCGTCTCCACGAGCAGGAGCCCGCGACCCGCCGTGTCGAACCTGCCGGGCCGCTGCACCTCGGGCCGCCCCGCTCCGGCGTCGCTCACCTCCAGCCGCAGCAGCCCGCCCCGTTCCCCACACACGATGCGTACGCCCACCAGCCGGTCTTCCGGAACGCGCACCCGCAGGGCATTGGTCACCAGCTCCGAGAGCACCAACTCCCCAGCCTCAGCGACCTCTTGCCCCGCCCGCCACTCGCCGAGCTTGGCGCGCAGGACGGCTCGCGCTCTGGGAACGCTGCTGCGGCAACGAGCAAGCCTGAAGTTCACTTCGCACGGTTCATCCATCACAGCTCCCAGGAGGTCGGTGTTCGGCTGGAATCCCGTGCCAGAGAGCGCAGTTCGCATTGCGGGACACCGTGGCCATCACGAGCAGGATGGGCGAGCATCACGCGAAAATGCAACGTTGCCGATAGATGTCACGTCTTTTTTCCCTCTTTCGAGTAACCTCGCCCCATCGGAGCCGCCACTTTGCTAAAGGTGTTCACATGCATACGAAGAGCACCGCCGCGAACCCTTCGACCGTCCTCGGCCGCCAACTCGGCGATGAACTCAGGCGATTGCGAGAGACTGCCGGGCTGACCACCACGCAGGCCGCCGTGGCTCTCGATTGCACCAAGGGCAAGATCAGCCGGATCGAGAACGGCCGCGTGGCGGTCCGACTCCCCGACCTGACGGCGATGTTGCACGCGTATCAGGTCTCGGACCACGAGATCCGGGAACGGCTGAGTTCGCTGGCGCGCAAGGCCAACCGCAGGCGCAGGGAAGGGTGGTGGAACCAGTACGGCGATGTACTCGCCGACACCTACCGCGACTACATCGCCCTGGAGGCCATGGCGGGGACCATCCGCACCTTCCAGGCGCAGCTGGTTCCCGGCCTGCTCCAGACCCCGGAATACATTCGAGCCGTGACAGTAGCCTCCCGTCAGTGGCAGACAGCAGACGAGATCGAGAAGTTCGTTCAGGTGCGCCTCGCCCGACAGGAACGCCTCCTGGATGACAACCCATTGCAGCTGTGGGCCGTGCTCTCGGAAGCCGTACTTCTCCAGCAGGTCGGCGGGGCGCAGGTGATGAACGCGCAGCTACAGCGCCTGTTGGCCAGTTCCGAGCACCCCAACGTGACCGTCCAGGTGCTGCCGTTCTCCCGTGGGGCCCATGCGAGTATGTTCGGCCCGTACGTAGTGCTGGGTTTTCCGGAGGAGGGGGCGCTCGGCGTGGTGCTGGTGGACAATCCGTCCGGCTCCATGTGGCTGGAGCGGGAGACGGATGTCTCCCGTTACCAAGACCTGTTCGACGCCGCGCGCACATCTGCGCTCTCGCCGATCGAGTCCCGCGCTGTCATCCACCGCAGGGCCAAGGAGCACGAAGCATGAACAGCGCACACCGCAGCACGCCGGATCTGTCGGGCGCGAGGTGGCGTACCAGCACGTACAGCGGCGGCAACAACGAGTGCGTCGAGGTCGCCGACAACGTCCCCCACCTCGTCCCCGTCCGCGACAGCAAGCGCCCCGCCGGCCCCGTCATCTGCTTCGGCCGTGACGCCTGGCGCGCATTCGTCAGCGAGCTGGCCTGAGGCCGCCCCGCCGAGGGGCGGGCGACCCTCGGGCCGCCCCTCCCTGAGTCCAGGCTTGCGTCCGCGTCGCCGTGGCACGCAGCAGCACAGCGCGCCACCGCCCGCGTACCGTGGTGCCATGAGCGCACAGCCCGAGGTTCACCCAGCGCGGTCTCCGTAACCGGTCCAAAGAGATCATGGATGCCGTCGAGGGCGGGCGGTCGTTCACCGTGACTCGTGACGGCCACCAGATCGGTGAGCTGATTCCGCTGCGGCGGCGCAGGAGGTTCATGCCCCGGGACGAGTTCGCCGGCATGTCGCGTACCGCTCCCGGCATCTCCTTGGAAGCCTTCCGCGCGGATCAGGACCGTACAGACCAGGGAGCAGCCAACCGTGTCAGCCCAGGATTACGACAGTCAGCTGCTGGAATCGGTGTCCGTACGACGCCGACGGCTGCGGGATGCCCTTCTGTTCGGTGGGCAGCGGCAGCGGCGCTCCGTGGATGAGCGGTTGGGGAAGGTATTCGCCGGGATTGTGATCGTGGCGGTGCTGTGTGCCGGGTGCGTGGGGTGGTCGTTCATTTCTCACCGGCTCATCGGGAAGAACGCGCCTGGGCCTGCGGTGCAGCGTTCCGCGCCCTCCGTGACGCCCTCCGTGACGCCCTCCGCTCGATGATAGGTTCGAACGCGTGATATCTACGGGGTCCCCGAGCCGTACAGCGCTGAGCCGGGTGACTCTGGTCGGTGAACAGCGGCGGGTCGACCTCGTTCTGCCGGCGCAGGAGCCAATCGGCCTTCTTCTGCCCGAGATTATGCGGCTGCTGGACGACAAGCCCTCCGGGCAGCCCCTGCTGCGCCATCTGGTGACGACTGACGGTTCCGCGTTGGCGCACGACAGCACGCTGGAGTCGGCCGGTGTGCCGGACGGCGCGGTGTTGCGGCTGGTGCGGGTGGAGGACGCCCCGTCGGCTCCGGTGGTGCATGACGTCACCGATGAGGCCGCCGACGATCTGGACGTACGCGCGTGGCGGTGGCGGCCCTCGGCCCGGCGCGTCGTGGCCGGGCTGGCCACGGTGTTGTGGGCGCTGGCGGCCGGGGTGCTGGCTCGGGGGGAGTTCTCATTCTCCGCCGTGGGCGGTGCGCTGCTGGTCGTCGCCGTGACCTCGGCGCTCGTCGGGGCGCTGCTCGGGAGGGTGGGGAAGCGGGGGCTGGCCTCGACGCTGATCGTCACCGCGGGAGCGCTGGGCGTGCTCGGCGCGTGGACGCTGGCCGACGCGCAGGTCTGGTCGGGTGCGGTGCGGCTGGCCGGCGTGGCAGCGGCCGTGGTAGTGGCCCTGGTGCTGCTCGGGTTGTTCTCGCCGCTGGGGCGGGGCGGGCTGGTCGGCGCCGCGGCGGTGGCCGGCTGTGTTGCCTGCTGGGAGATCGCGGTCGCGTTCCAGTCGGCTGCCGTTCCGGTCGTGGGGCAGGCCCGCGCGGGCGCCCTGCTGGCCGTGGTGTCGGTGGTCATGCTGGGGGTGTTGCCGCGGCTCGCGTTGATGACATCCGGGCTGTCCGGGCTTGACGACCGCCGCTCGGGCGGGACCTCGGTGAGCCGGTATCAGGTGGCTACCGCCCTGGCGGCCACGCATCGCGGGCTGGCGCTCGCCACGGTCGTCATGGCCGTGTCCGCCGCCGTGTCCGGCATTCTCGTGCTGCGGACGCCGACGGTGTGGACCGTGCCGCTCGCGGTGGCCGTCGCCGTGGTGCTGGCGCTGCGGGCGCGGGCCTTCCCGCTGATCGCCGAGGTGGTGGGAATGCTGGCGGCCGCGGCGGTCGTGGCCGTCCGGCTGGTCTGGGTGTGGCTGGAGCGTTCCGGTGCGTCGGGGCCGTTGACCCTGCTGGTGGTACTGGCACTGATTCCGCTCGCGGTGCTGACGGTTCAGCCCGCTGAACATGTGCGCGTGCGGCTGCGGCGGTTCGGGGACGCACTGGAGTCCGTCGGGGTGATCGTTCTGTTCCCGTTGGTGATCGGGATGTTCGGTGTGTACGGGCGTCTGCTCGGCACATTCGCGTGAAGGTGCAGGCACGGGACATGGCTCAGAACGACTGGCAGCACGATGTGTTGCGGGAGTTGAGGCAGAGCGGCGTTCCCGCGACGGACGCCGTGCCGCAGGTGGCTCGCTCCGAACCGGCTGACGCACCGGTCGCACCGGTCGCACCGGTCGGCGGACACGTCGGCGGACCGCCCGTCGCTGCTACGGATCAGCCGGCGAGCCCGCCGCCGCGCGCCGTGCCGCCCGTACTTCCCGCAGCGCCCGTACCTCCCGCAGCGCCCGTACCTCCCGCAGCGCCCGCAGCGCCCGCCGTCCGGCCGAACCGGGCCGCGCAGCTGCCGATGGTCACGCCGGAGTCGCTCCCGACGATCGATCCCCGGCTGGCCGGCGCCCTGGGGCGTCCGCTGCACGGGGATTCGCTGGTCCGGCGTACCGGGCGCACCGTACGCAAGCTCACCGCGTCCGCCTCGCAGGAAGTGGCCGAGGAGTCCCGTATCGCCCAGGAGTTGCAGCAGCCGGTGACCACCGGGCGGGTGATCGCCGTCACCTCCATCCGGGGCGGGGTGGGCAAGACCACGGCAGCCGCCCTGCTGACCCGTACGTTCAGCCACTACCGGCACGATCCGGTGCTCGCGCTGGAGGCCGACGCCGCGCTGGGCACTCTGCCGGTACGGCTGGGCGCGGAGTCGGTGCGCTGGTCCTGTGCGGAGCTGGCGCGACTGCTCACGCCCTCGATGCAGTTGACGGACATCACGGGCTACTTGGTGCCGCTGGCGGACGGCGGCTGGCTGCTGCCCGCGAGCCAGGGGCGTGTCGGTGCGCCGCTGGACGTGCCGACCTACCGGACCGTGTCGCTCGCGCTCCGGCGGTACTTCGCGGTGACGGTGGTGGACTGCGAGACGCTGCCGGGCGAGGTGGCGCGCACGGCGATGGACACCGCGCACGCGCGCGTGATCGTCGCCCCGATGACCGCGGAGGGCGTGAACGGCACCCGCGTCGTGCTGGACTGGCTGGCGCGGCTGCCGCATGCCGCACTGTCCTCCACCGTGGTCGCCCTGACCGCGAACTCGCCCGACCTGGCACTTGACCTGAAGACAGCCACCGCGCATCTGCGGGAGACAGGAGTCACGGTGGTGTCCCTCCCCTACGACCGGCATCTGGCCGGCGGAGGCCCCCTGCACACCGCCCTGCTCGGTGCGGCCACCCGCCGGGCGGCCACCCGGCTGGCCGCCGAGGCGATGACGAGGGCGGTGCGGGTGCGATGACCTGCTCACTGATCCACCGACCGGCGCGCTCCACCCGGCCGCTCGCGCCCGGAATCTCCCGCGCGATCGAACCGCCGCCGAATCTGCCCGAGGGCAAGATGGGTGGTGCCGCGACCGCGCTGCTGCCGATGGCCGGCGTGATGAGTTCGGTCGTGATGATGACCGTGATCCGCAACAGCCAGTTCGCCGGCCTGGGCGCCGTGGTGCTGGTGGTCGCGCTGCTGGGTGCGATGGCGCTGTTCTTGTCCCAGCGGGGCAAGGCGCAGCGCACCCGGCGCACGCAGCGCGAGCGGTATCTGGAGTATCTGGAGGAGCTGCGCGAAGAGCTCGGGGCGGCGGAGCGGGCGCAGCGCCGGGCGGCACGGCTGCTCAGCCCGCCGCCACAGGCGCTGTACGACCTCGTGAACGACCCGGCACGGCTGTGGGAGCGCCGCCGCGCCGACGCGGACTTCCTGCGGATCCGGGTGGGCACCGGCGACGTACCGGTACAGGAGCTGACGATCGGCCAGAACAGCGCCGGGGGTGTCCTGACCCCGCCCGACCCGTTCATGCTCAACGAGGCCCGGGCCCTGCTGACCCGGTTCGGCACGGCGACGGACTTTCCGCTGACGGTGCCGCTGGACAGGGCGGGGAACATCAGCGTCGTCGGAGACCGCGACGGCGTGCTGCGCGTCGCGCGGGCCCTGTTGATCCACAGCGCGGCCACGCACGCACCGGACGATGTGGCGTTCGCGTTCGGAGTACCGGGCGAGCGGCTGGCGGAGTGGGAGTGGGTCAAGTGGCTGCCCCACGTGCTGGACGCCCAGGAACTCGACGGGCCCGTCGCCGCGCGCCGCATCGCACCGAGCCTGCCGCAGCTGGCCCGGTTGCTCGGCGCCGATCTGCGGCTGCGGGCGTCGTACGCCGCGGAAGTGCGCCGGGGTCTGTCCGACAGGAACGCGCTGAAGCTCACCGGCCGGCTGCTCGTGATCAGCGACGAGTACGGCGGCGCCGCCGCCGAACTGGCCCGCCCGGATTCGGCCGTCGCCCTGGCGGACATGGGCGTCACCGTGCTGCACTTGCTGGAGCAGCAGGTGCACGAGCCCGATCAGGTGACCGTGCGCATCACCGTCGAAGGCGACCGGGTGACGGTCGAAGACCTGCGTACGCCTGAGGTCCAAGCCGCGTACGGGACGTCGGACGCGGTGAGCGCCCCGGGCTGCGAGGGGCTCGCGCGCATGCTGGCCCCACTGCGGCTGTCGGCGGAGTCACTGGCCGAGGGCACCCCGGTGTCCGGCGCTGTGGACTTCCCCAAGCTGCTGGGTGTCGATGATCCGGCGGCACTGGATCTTGAGCGGCTGTGGGCGCCGCGAGGTGACCGGGCGTTCCTGCGGGTGCCGATCGGAGTGAACGACAACCATCAGCCGGTGCTGCTGGATCTGAAGGAGTCCTCCGAGCTCGGCATGGGGCCGCACGGACTGTGCGTGGGCGCCACCGGTTCCGGCAAGAGCGAGCTGCTGCGCACCCTCGTCCTCACGCTGGTCGCCTCCCACCCGCCGGAGGATCTGGCGATGGTCCTGGTCGACTACAAGGGCGGCGCGACGTTCGCCCCGTTCGCGGAGCTGCCGCACGTCGCCGGTGTGATCACAAACCTGGAGAACCAGGCCGGGCTGGTGGAACGGGTCCACACCAGCCTCGCGGGCGAGGTGAAGCGCCGCCAGCAGGTCCTCAAGGACGCCGGGAACATCGCCGACATCGGGCACTACGCGGCGCTGCGCGCCAAGAACCCGGAGCTGGAGCCGCTCCCCCACTTGTTCGTCGTCATCGACGAGTTCGGTGAACTCCTCACCGCGAAACCCGACTTCATCGACCTGTTCCTCTCCATCGGCCGCATCGGCCGCTCGATCGGCGTGCATCTGCTGCTGTCCAGCCAGCGCATCGAGGCCGGCAAGCTCAAGGGCCTGGAAACGTACCTGTCCTACCGGCTGGGCCTGCGCACCTTCTCCGCCGACGAGTCGCGCACCGTCCTGGACACCACCGACGCCTTCCACCTGCCGCCGCTGCCCGGCTTCGGCTATCTCAAGGTCGACACCTCCACGTACGAACGCTTCAAAGCCGGATACGTCTCCGGCGTCTACCGGGGCCCCGCCCTGTCCGAGGCGGCGGACGAGGTTCCGCTCGGCCGGCCGTACCCCACCTTCAACACCCTTTCCGCGACCGGGGCTCAGAGCGCTGGGCAGGACTCCGGCACCGGTCCCGCGATGCGCGAGCGGGAGACCGGGCCGACCGTGATGTCGGTGATGGTCGGCCAACTCCGCACCGCCGCCGAGCCGGTACGCCGGGTGTGGCTTCCGCCGCTGCCCGGCGCTCTCACCCTCGACGCCGCCGCCGGACCCGTTCAGGTCTCCGGGCGCGGGCTCCAACTGGCCCACCGGCCAGGACCGATGCGGGTGCCGCTCGGTCTGCTCGACGACCCCGCCCGGCAGTGGCAGGGACCGTGGACCCTCGACCTCACCGTCGCCGGCGGGCACACAGCCGTCATCGGCGGCCCCCAGGCCGGCAAGACCACCCTGCTGCGCACGCTCGCCCTGTCGCTGGCCATGACCCACACCCCGGACGAGGTCGCGCTCTACGGACTCGACCTGGTCGGCGGCGGACTGTCCGCGCTGGCCGGGCTGCCGCACGTCGGCGGCATCGCCGGGCGGGCCGACCACGAGCGCACCGCCCGTACCGTCGCCGAGGTCCGCGCCATGCTCGGCGCCCGCGAAGAGCTCTTCCGCGAGCACGGCATCGACTCCGTCGACCAGCTGCGCGCCCTGCGCGCGCAGGGCGCGCTGCCCGAGCTCGGCTCGACCGACGTCGGGCTGCTCATCGACGGCTTCGGCGCGCTGCGCGACGAGTTCGCCGCTCTCGACGACGCCGTCACCGACCTGCTCAAGCGCGGCAGCGGCTACGGCATCCACGTGGTCGCGGGCATGCTGCGCTGGAACGACGTCCGCATCGCCACGCAGTCGATGTTCGGCACCCGCCTTGAGCTGCGCCTCAACGACCCGGGCGACTCCTCGATCGACCGTAAGCTCTCCGAAACCCTCGCCGCCGACACCCCGGGGCGGGTGCTGACCGACGGCAAACTCTTCGCCCAGGCCGCGCTGCCCCGGATCGACTCCGTACCGGCCGTCGGCGGTCTCGGCCCGGCGCTGGAGGACGCGGCCCGGACGATCCGTGCCACCTGGCACGGCGAACTCGCGGCGCCCGTGCGGGTGCTGCCCGCGCGACTGCCCGCCGCGAAGCTCCCGCCGCTGGCCGCCGAGCCGAAGCGGATCCCCATCGGCGTCGACCAGGACGGCCTCGACCCCGTACTGCTGGACCTGTTCGCGCACGACCAGCATCTGCTGATCCTGGGCGACACCGAGTGCGGCAAGACCAACCTGCTGAAGCTCGTCGCCCGGCAGCTCATCGAGCGGTACGCCGACGACGAGCTGGTCTTCGCGGTCTTCGACCCGCGCCGCGGGCTGCGCGGCCTCATCCCCGAGCCCTACCGCGGCGGCTACGCCCACAACGCCAGGATCGGCTCGGCCCTCGCGGCCGGCATCGCCAAGGAGCTGGAGAAGCGGCTGCCCGAGGAGAGCGCCGACCATGACACGCTTCCCGACGGCCCCTCTTTCAGCTCTTTCAGCGGTCCGCGCATCGTCATCCTCGTCGACGACTACGACATCCTCACCACCGCGGGACAGCAGCCCCTGGCGCCCTTCCTGCCGTATGTGTCGTCCGCGCAGGACATCGGGCTGCACTTCGTCGTCGCCCGCCGCGTCGCCGGGTCCTCTCGCGCGCTGTACGAACCGTTTCTGACCACCCTGCGTGAAAGCGGCACCGCCGCCCTCGTCATGACGGGCGACCGTACCGAGGGCCAGCTCTTCCCCGGCCTGTACGCCACCGCTCAGCCAACCGGCCGAGGCTCGCTGGTCCGCCGGGGCCGGCGCCACCAGCTCATCCAGACCGCCCTCGCCCCGGAAGCCCCGGTAGCTCCGGAAGTCCCGGAAGCCCCGGACCGCTCAGAACCGTCAGGACAGGCCACGTGACCAAGGACGTCATCGCCCTCACCCCGAAGATGCCCGACACCTGGGCGCTGCTGGCCGGGCTGTACGCGGGCGGCCCCGATCTGGACGTGACCACCGCCCACGACGGGGCCGTCATCCAGCTCTGCGCGCCGGGCGGTCGTCCGCTGGTCTCCGTGGAAGCTCCGCTCCTCGTCCAGGTTCCCGGCGAGGCCGAACGGCTGCTGGGGGTCCGGGAGGCCGAAGGCCCCTACTGGTGGACCGAAGCCCGTGCCTCCACCGCGGTCCCCGAGGCGGAGCGGCTGGCCGGATCGGTCGCCGGGCGCCTGACCGCCCTGCTGGGCGGCACCACCTGGCCCGCCGCGGCCGGCACCACCGACATCGTCCCGACCTCCGGGGAGGACGGTCAGGACTTCACCGCGCGCCCCACGTCCGGCGACGCTCAGCCCGCCGTGGACGTCCTCACCGACACCACGGCCGTCGTGCTGGCCGACCGGCCCGTCGTCGCCCTGACCGCCTGGCTGTCCGACATCCTGCGTACCACCACCAGGAGCGGCCACGCCCTGCAGATCGTCACCCCGCCGCACGCCCGCCTCAGTCTGCCCCTGCGGACCGTGCTGGCCGGCGCCCCCAACCGCTGGGTCGTCCAGGACCCCGGCTGCGGCTACTACGACGGCCTGTCCGGTGCCGTACTGCGCTGGCAAGACGGCACCTTCGCCCCGGCCCGTAGCGAAACCGGCGAATCGTCCGTGGCCGATGCCTTCAGCGGTACGGGCCCCGGCGTCGAGCGGCAATTGATCGTCGCTTTCCGCACCCTGCACGAGCCCGACGCCAACCTCGTCCTCGGCCGTGCGCTCGACACCGCCTGGACGGCGCTGACCGGTGCGTCCCCGGCCGGCTGGGGCACCGCGGAACCGATCAACCTCCCCTGGTCAGTACGCCAGTTGACCGGCCTCGCCCGCGACCGCGCCCCCGAACCCACCCATCTACTCGCCGTCGGACACCCCGACCGCCCCGCTCTCGCCACCCTGCGCGTCACCCGCACCAGGAGCGGCGTCGCCGAAGACATCACCCTCGCCGTCGGCTACGGCCCGGACGAACCCCCGCCCATCGAAGCGGTGCAGCCCCTCGCCGAGGCCCTCGTCGCCGGGCACGGCCTCACCGCCATGCTCGCCACCCTGCGCCGGGCCCGCCGGGATCTCACCGTCCCTGGGCACTTCGAAGCTCCGCCCATCCCGCTCTCCTTCACCCTCGGCGCCACCGACGTACGCGACATCGGCCTCACCCACGCGCGCCGCCCGCCTCTGGACCTGCACCCCGTCCAGCTCGGCCCGGCCGCACGCCCCGCCCTCCACTACCCTCTCGGCGACGGCTCCGACGCCCAGGCGTGGACGGTCTTCCAGCGACTCACCACCCACCTCGGGGCCGTTCAGGAGGGCTGACGATGGGCCGTCCGTTCACCTGATCCGATCCCCGCGACCCTCACGCGGTCCGGGCCCGCCGCGCACAGTGCGGGCATACGTGTCAGCCGCGCGGGCTGACGATCTCGAACCCGGCGTCCCTGCCCGCGTCGGCCAGCCGGTCGTCATACGTGGCCAGGCCCGTCAGTTCCGGGCCCAGAACCCGCGCAGTCGCCAGATGAATGGCGTCCAGCGAACGCAGCATGCGATCCGGCTCATTCATCGCCGCGTCCACGATGTCGTCATCGATGCTGATGAAGTCGAAGGCGAGCAACAGATCCCGCGCATCGGGCAGCAGGGTCGGCAAGACCCTCGCGACCGCCCGCATCACTTCGATGCGGAGCAGGGCCGAACTCACCCACGTGGCGCCGGCGGCATCGTCGTAGAACTGCGCGAACACCTTGGAGTGACTCTCCTCCACCAGCAGCTTGAGAGCGGCGGAGGTGTCGACGTAGTACAGGCTCACCAGGACTCTTCCTCCCGCAGAGCGGCCAGCGCGTCGCCCAGCCGGTCTTTGCCGTCACCGGCCCGCATGCGCGGGCGGAACCCGGGGCGCACTGCGGGCCGAACCTTCCCCTCCGCAGCGAGACTGTCCAGTATCGGCGTCACCTCCCGCTCCTCCACAGGAACGATCCGCGCCACCAGCCGACCGTATTCCGTCACATCGATCGTCTCGCCGTGCCGGACGCGCGCCAGTACCTCAGTCGTCTTGTGGCGCAGCTCCCGAAGCCCCACGGCATGCTCATTGAGGGTCGCCATGGTTTGAATGTATCACAATTTTGTTCACACAATTGGCCCGCCGCCTGCGCCGAACCCCACCCCGTTGCTGTAGCTACATTACGTAGGTACATTTGTCTCCATGGAAACGATCGGGCTTCGTGAACTCAACCAGAACCCGTCCAGAGCGGTGGCGCTCGTGAGGTCCGGGGTGCCGATACTGGTCACCGACCGCGGCGTTCCGGTCCTGCGCATGGTGCCTGAGACCGAGACTCCGGACCCGCTGAGGCGGATGCTCGAATCCGGCGATGCCACTCCCCCCGCCGAGCAGGGCATGCCCGATCTCGCACCCGAGCTCGCCCCGGAGCTGCAGAGCCTCTCCGACCTCCTGCTGTCGGACCGCGAAAAGGAGCGCCGACGTTGATTTACCTCGACTCCTGCGCACTCCTCAAGTTCATCAAGCCGGAGAAGGAATCAGAGGCTCTGCGCGCATGGCGGGCGGCCTTGCCGGAGAAGACCGAGCTCCTCACCAGTGATCTCACCCGACTGGAGATCACCCGCACCTTGCACCGTGCGGCAGTGGACCCGCAACGGGTGGCCCACTATGTCGGGCAGGCCGTTCGAGGCGTCCATCTCATCGACCTCACCACGACAGTGCTGGCGCGCGCCATGGCCTACCAGACCCGCAGGCTCGGCACGCTGGACTCCATCCACCTGGCGACCGCCGACCCGTTCCGGGTCCCCCTCACCGCGTTCGTCACCTATGACCATGAACTCGCTGCGGCTGCCGCCGACTTCGGACTTCCGGTGCACGCGCCCGCGTAGTCACCCCTGAACGGTCAGTCCGGCAGTCCGGCAGTCCGGCCCGGCGAGTCGCCCGCTATCCGGCGAGGTCCGCCAGCAGGGCGTCGAGCACTGCTTCCTCTTCGACGCGCACCCCGAACTCAGCGAGTGCTACGGCCAGTTCGGGATCCCAGGGGGTCGCCGCCGGCGTGCCCGCCAGGCGTTGGGTGCCGGCTGCGGCGACCACCTGCCTGTAGTCGGCGGCCGCGTACCGCCACGGCTGCCATGGCACGTGGCGCAGCAAGCCCGCCGCGATCCGCAGACCTCCCCAGTCGAAGTCGCCGTGGTACAGCAGGGGCGCTCCTTGGGCGTGCGCGTGGCGCAGCAGGGTGAGTGCGGCGGCCGAGGGCTGGCCCTGGACGCAGACCAGCGGCGGGCATGCGGCGCCGTACGTTTCGGCCGCCGCCGCCAGCACGGCCGGGTTCTCGCAGATCCGGACAGTCCCGGTCGGCATCTTCAGTGCGTGGCGGGAGAGTTGACGCAGCGTCAGCACTGCCGGTTCGCCCGCGTCTGCCATCCAGTCCAGCCAGGGCGCTCCCCGCAGGTTCAGGGTGAGTACGGTCGACGACACCTCGTCCTTGAGCAGGCCGGCGGACGCCCATGCGTCGCGGCGCCACTGCGCGCCGGCGCCGTCGGGGAAGCCGGTCAGCGCTCGGACGCCGGACAGCAGCAGGGTGGCGAGCGGCGTGCCGTCGTCCAGGGCGTGCGCGCCGCCGAACAGGCGGGCCGCGAAAGCGGGGAGGGAGACGGCGGGTTCGGACGGCAGCGCCCGTAGGGCCGTCGCCGTCGCGGCGAGCAGTTCCCGGGCTGTTTCCGGGTCGCGGGCGAGGCGGCGGACGACGCCGTCGCGGCGTAGTCGGGCTGCCCAGTCGGCCAGTCGTTCGGTGCCGAGCGAGTCCAGGGGGGCGTACGCCTGTTCCCAGACTCGCGCCTCGCGGTCCCGTGTCTCGCGGAGCGGCACCACGGGCCCGGTGAGCGCGACGACCGCGGCCGCGAGGCCGTCGGAGCTGATGCCGGAGTGGCGCAGCATGCCGTCCACCGCGTCGAGTCGCACGGTCAGTGACCGTCCGCCGCGCGGGGCCCGGCCGAGCAGCCGCTCGGCCGCCGCCCGCTGCGCGTCGCTCGGTCCGGAAAGGGCCACCGCGCCGGTCAGCGGCTCCTCCCGTTCCATCCGTCGCCGCACCCGCTCCACCAGCCAGGACAACTCGGTTACGCCGAGGAGCCGTTGGAGGCGGTGGTGGTCGATCCGGGTGGGGCTCACGTCCACAGGGACTCCTGGCCGGGCCGGCCGGATTCGCCGGGCTGGGCGGGCAGCCCGGATTGGCCGGATTGTTCAGGCTGACCGGACTGGCCGGACTGGCCGGACTGATCAGGCGGACCAAGCTGACCGGGTACCGCGTGGCTCGTACGCTCCGGCTCCGCGCCCCTGGTCCGTGCGGCGCCGTCCCACTCCCACCGGGTCACCAGCACCGCCGCCACCTCGTCGGTCCGCGACAGTTGCGCGATCGCGACGCCGGGAACCTGCGGATAGCAGGCCCATTCGCGTTCGCTCGTCATCACCACGTCCAGATCGAACGCGTGCAGCAGCCCCAGGCACTTGGCGCGGGAGTCGTCGTCCACGCCCGCGAACGCCTCGTCGAGGGTGACCAGCCGGGGGGCGTGCGGGTTGGCGGCGGTCGCGTAGTGCGAGGACGCCGCCGCGAACAGCGGGACCGATACGGCGAGCACGCGCTCGCCGCCCGAGGCCGGCCCGGTCGCCGGGACCCAGCGGCCCTGCTGCCGGCGTTCGATGCCGAACTCGTGCCAGCTCCGGTAGTCCAGGGCCGCCGTCAGATGCTCCAGCCGGCTGCCCGAGCCGCCCGTGCCGCCCGCACCGTCTGTGCCGCCCGTGCCGTCATCGGAGCGGTGCCGCGCGATCTGCGCCTGCAGGAATTCGCCCACCGCCGCCCGTTCCTGAGGGGACCACGCGTCCGCCGACTGCCGCAGCCGCTCGCGCGCCTGCCCGAGCCCGGACGGGGCCTTGCGCGAGGGACGCCACACGAGTCGCAGTTGCATGCCGGTGGAGGTGGGCCGCTCCTCCAGCTCCGTGTTCATCGCCCGCACCTGCCGCTCGGCCGCCCCGATCAGCTCCTGAAGGGTGCCCGCGACCTCGGTCAACAGATACGTTTCGAGGATCTCCCGTTCGTGGGCGGAGAGAATCCGCTCCAGTTCACCGACCTCGGCGGCGAGTGCCCGCGCCAGTTCCGGCACGGCCCGTTCCCGCCCCTGGTAGACGATGTCGACGACCATGCCGTCCTCGACCATGCGTGCCGAGGCGGTGTGCCCGTGCCGGGACAGCGCGTCCTGGAGCTTCTTGTACTCCTCGCTCAGATGCCGCTGCACGCGCTCCCACGCGCCGTCCGAGTCGTCCGTCCTGGACAGTTCGGCCTCGATGGAGCGGGCCAGGGCGACGGCCGGCTTCGCCGCCCACTGGGCGCCGTCCGATTCGGGTACCGGCAGCTCCGGGAGGGCGACCGCGAGCAGCCCCGTCGCCGCGAACCGCGGGAGTGCGCCGATCGCCTCCGCACGGCTCGCGGCGGCTTGGTCCATGCCCTGTTCCAGCTGCTCGATGCGGCCCTCGGCGCGGCTCATCCGCCGGTCCGCCGCGGTGTGCGCCTCGTCCGTCCGGCGGCGCTCCCGCCCGCACTCGTCGAGCGCCCGCGCCGTCTCGCTGAGCCGCCGCTCCAGTTCGGCGACGGCTGTGCCGACCGTGGAGCGCAAGGTGGTGTGGTGTTCGTCAGCGGCTGCGGCCGCGCGGGCCGCGTCCTCGGTACGTACCGCGAGCTCGGCCGTCCTGGCCCCGGCCCGCTCGGCCTCCGTCCGTTCCTCGCCGGCCGCGTGCGCCGCTTCGGTACGTTCCCGCAGGGCGGGCCAGAGGGCCGCGAGGGCGATCGCGTGGTCGGCGAGCGCTTGGCGTACGGCCGCGAGCCCAGCGCGGTCGGCGGGAAGGGCCAGGTCGGAAGCGGTGTCGGTGAGCACGGTGGCCGTCTCGGCGGCGCGTTCCGCCGTCGTGTTCAGCTCGTCCGCCCGTTCGTCACAGCGGCCCTGGGCCCGGCGTGCGGCGTCGGCCGCAGCCGCGGCGCGGGCGTACGCCTGCCGCAGCGGGGCCTCGTCGGGGACGGCCGCGAGCTCCGCGTCAAGGGTGCGCCGGCGGGCGGCCACCGCATCGGACTCGGCCGCGGTTTCCGTCGACTTGCTTTCCAGGGTGGCGAGTTCGGTGTGCAGTACGGCGATCCGGGCGCGCCGCGCCTCCTCGCGCGCCCCCTCGCCCAGGTACTCCGCGGTCTCCTTGGTCCAGCTTCCGGTCAGCGCACCGACCCGGAACCGGCCGTCCGCGGCCACCCAGGTATCCGGGAGTCCGGGGGTCGCCCCCGGGGGAAGCACGGCGCCGGCCTGCCCGAGGCCGATCGCGGCGAGCAGCCGCCGCACCGCCTCCTCGCCGACCGCCGAGGCCCGTGGGTCGCCGTGGTCGACGGCCGGGCGCAGCACCTGAGCCAGCGAGCTTCCGGGCGGCGGACCGCCCGGCGCGAGGAGCACATCGTGGCTGTCCGCCGCCAGGGCGACGCCGTCGGGCAGCACCCAGGCGTCCAGCAGCCCGGATGCCTCCAACGCGGCCTCAAGGCCGGTCCGTTCGGTGCCGGTGAGACCTTCGCGAAAGTCGACCAGTCGCCACAGCGGCCCTCCCGGCATCCCGTCGCGCACCCCGGCCGTGCGGGTGTGCGGGGCCCGGGGGCCGCGCTGGCCGCCCGCGTCCAGCTCCGCCAGCTCCCGCGCCGCTTCCCCCCGCCGGCCCTCCAGGGCCGCGCGGCGCTGCGTCAGTGCGGCGGCCCGGTCGGCGAGCTCGCCGCTCAGCAGGCGGTGCGCCCGCGCCGCCTGCCGGCGCGCCGGGAAGGGGCCTTCCAGGTCCGATACCCAGTGCTGCATCAAGTCGAGCAGACCGACCGGGTCGTCCACCGCCAACTCCGTGCACGCGTCCAGGTGTTCGCGTACGAGGTCCGACAGCTCCCGGCCCGCGTCGGCGGCCCCCCGCTCGGCCTCCTCCTGTCGCAGCCGGGTGTGCGCGAGCTCCTGCTGCGCCTCGTCGGCGCGGCGCGCGGCGGCGCGCCGTTCGGCCGCCGCGTGTTCGGCCTGCTCGGCCAGCTTCTCCAGATGCTCGACGGTGCGGCGCCTGCGGTCGGCCGACTCCTCAGCCGCGCGCCGCAGTTCGGGCTGCGGCGCGCCCTCGGTGCGCGGCTCGCCGTCGAGCGGCGCGGCCGAGGCCGCCGTCCCGGCCGCGGTGAGCGTGTCCGCCAGCCGGCGCTCGGTGGCGCTCAGCCGGTTCTCGGCGGCCTCCAGCCGCCCCAGCGCCCGGGTGTGCTGCACCGCGGCCTGCTCCCGGTCCGACTCGGCGCGGGTGAGCGCTTGCGCCGTACGGACGGCTTCGGCGGCGGCGTGCTCCAGCTCGCGGGCGCTGCGCATCTCGGGGCCCGCGCGCAGCGCCGCGTCCTGCGCCTTGAGCCGCGTCCCGCTCTCTTCCAGCGCCGCGATCCGCTCGCCGGCCGCCGCCCGGTCCCGCTGGGCGTCTTCGCGCTCGGCCCGCGCCTGGGCCAGGTCCCGGTGCAGCTGCTCGTAGCGGGCGTGCTCGCTGCGCGGCAGCCGCGCCCGGCGGCGGGAAGCGACCTGGGCGTAGCGCCGGTAGTGGTCGAGGAAGGCGGCCGCCGCCCGCTCGGCCTCCGCGGCGGCCCGCAGCTCCTCCTTCTCCTCGTCCAGGGAACGGAACGCTTCCGCCACATCCGCGATCACCGCCTGGTCCATCGGCGGCAGCGCCTCGGTCAGCGCCCGGGACAGCGCGGCCTCGTTCGGCCGCTTCGACAGCTGCGGCTGGCGCAGCTGGACGAGCAGGTCCACCAGCGCCGCGTACCGCTGCTCACCGAGGCCGAACAGCGCCTCGTCGACCGCCCTGCGGTACGCCTTCGCCTGGTCGTACACCATGCCGTGCCCGGCGACGGCCTCCGCGAGACGGTCCCTGGACAGCGCGGTCCCGGTCGCGTCGAGCAGCCGGAGCCCCTCGCCGATCCGCTGCTCGGTGACGGCGTACCAGTGGCGGGCGATGCCCCGCCCGGCCACCGCCTTCAGCCCGCACGCGAGCGTACGGAAGTGGGCTCTGCCGCTCTCGTCGACGCGGCCGAACTCGATCCAGGTGTAGCCGAGCCGCTCCGGGTGCGGATGTTCCCCGCCCAGCAGCAGGTTCCACTCCATCCGCTTCTTCGGGTCGCCGTCGGGCTCGACCCGGCGCGCGCTCAGGTCGCCGTCGAGGAGGAAGGGAAGCGTCAGGGCGAGCACCTTGGACTTGCCGGTGCCGTTGTTGCCGCGCAGCAGCAGCCGGCCGTCCCGGAACCAGAATTCCTCCTCGTCGTAGTAGAAGAGGTCGACGAGCCCGATGCGCAGGGGCTGCCAGCGGCTGCGCGCCGGTGCGGGGAGGGTGGTCAACGCTTCCTGGCCTTTCGCTGGGTGGGGAGGGCGCCGGCTTCCAGGACGACGGTCTCGCCGACGGCGTACCGGGCGAGGGCCGGGCGCGGTGCGATGCCGCCGGGCGTACGGGTCACCAGGCCGAGGGCTGCGAGCTTCGCCACCGCCCGTTCGACGAGTTCCGGCTCGGCGCCCGGCTCCTTGGCGGTCTTCGACCAGAATCCGCCGTGTTCGCCGGCCAGTTCACGAACGCGCCGGCGGAGGTCGGCGGTGCTCACCGGCCCGTCGGAGGCCGCGAGATGCTCGGCGAGCAGCAGCGTGATGTGGCCATGGGTGCCCTGCTCCGGCATCCGTACGTCGGTGAGGTCGTCGAGGGGGTCCACCATGGCGATGCCTTCGGCACGGACCTCGGCGACCAGCCCGGTCAGTTCGCTGATGCGTGCCACGATGAAGGCGCGCTGCTTGGTGAGATACGCGAGTTCGGCGTCGGTCAGCTCGTCGTAGTAGAGCACCGGATCGTCCAGCAGGCGCCGGGTCAGATGCTGGCGGATGGCACGGAACCGCAGTTCGTCGCTGTCCAGCGCGGTCTCGGCGGCCAGTTCGGCCAGCCGCTCGTCGAGCCCGGCCGCCCGTACCATCGACGGGCCGCGGCGGGTGGCGAGCAGTCCGGCCAGTACGCGCCGCTCCACGTCGTAGAGCACATCGCCCGCCCCGCTGACGTACGCCTCCTCGTCGCCCGCCACCCGCCGCAGCACGCCGAGCCGCAGCAGGAGCCGTACGACCGCGGCCAGGTCGAGGCGCTCGTCGCGGCGCTCCAGGGTGAACTCCACGCCGGCGGCGACGAGATGCGGGTCGGTCGCGTCCAGCATCACCTGCTGGGCGAGACGGCCGAGGGCGATCTGCGCCTCGCCGCGTTCCAGGGCCGCCAGCGCCAGGCAGAGCAGAACGTAGCGGCGGCGGGTGAACGGCGCGGCGGCGCGGGTCGCTTCGCGCGCCGGGTGGGTGGGGTCGGTGAGCAGCCCCGGTGTCTTGCGCAGCCGGGCCGCCTCCGCGTCGACCCGCAATGACCAGCCGGTGTTGCGGTCGAACCAGTCGCGCAGTTCGGAGGCGTGCCGGCGCGCCAGCCGGAACTCGTCGGCGTGCGAACCGTGCGCGAGCAGCAGCGGCTCCTTCAGCAGGGCGCGTGCGGCCCGCCGCAGATCGGCCGCGCGCTGCCCGTCCAGGACCTCGGCCAGCGGTGTGGTCATGCGAGCACCGTCCTCATCGCTCGTCCGCCATCGGGGTTTCCCCCGTCGGCTCTGTCGGGTCCGTCGGCTCCGTCGGGTCCGTCGGGTCCGTCGGCTCCGTCGGCTCCGTCGGGTCCGTCGGCTCCGTGGGCTCCGTGGGCTCCGTGGGCTCCGTCGTCGACTCCGCCTGCCCGGTCGCCGGCTCCGGTGCCAGATCGATGATCTCGACGGCGTGGTCCGGGCCGCGGAACACTCCGCCCGGCGTGCGGATCTGTGCCTGCGCGGCGTCGGGAAGGGCCGTCAGGCGGATCTCCATCGAGCCGTCGTTACTGGTCGCGACGGTCCTGGTGGTGCCGGGTCGCCAGGTGGCCAACGCGTCCCCGAGGAGTTGCAGAAACATTCCGAAGGCGATCGGATCGAGTTCGCCGAGCCGGGAAAGCCGGGTCTCACCGCGCGTCGCGAGCCGGGCGCGGGCAGCGGCGATCTCCGCTGTCTGCCGGGCGGCGAGCGCGGCGAGAAGCTGACGCCCCGCGGAGCGGTCCTCGACCTTGCGGGCCTTGCCGCGCCGCTCGTAGCTGCCGGTGCGGCGCAGCTGTGGGCTGATCCGCAGCGGTTCGGCGTCGGCCCACGGTGTGCCCGCCGGTTCGGGCCGGGCCTCGCGCGCGGCGAGGGTGTCGGCGTCGACGGTGAGGTGGCGGGAGGGGTAGAGCCCGAACGCGACGCGCCACAGCCGGTGCCGCGCGTCGTCGTCCGGGGCCTCGGCGAACCAGCGGGCGAGGGTGCGGAAGTCCGCCGAGCGGTCCGAGCGCCCGGTACGGCGGTCGTTCAGCATCCGTACGACGGCCAGGAGTTGGGGAATCGCGCCGAGCGCCCGGCCGCGCAGCAGCCTCGCCTGCGACTCGCGCCCGTCGGCGGACAGGAACCAGGCGGCGAGCCCCGCCCAGCGCCCTGCCCACCGCTCGTAGGCGAGCTTCTCGGCGCTCCCGGCCTCCCCCGGTGTGGCGTCGGCGGCCTCGCGGGCGGCGGCGAGCCGCAGCAGCGGCTCCGCCCGGTCCTCCAGCTCCAGGATCAACTGGGCGATCCGGCTGCCCAGGGTGATCAGGTCCTGGATGAATCTCTCCAGGTACTGGATCAGCCGGTCCTTGTAGGCGATGAACTCCTCGACCTCGACCTCATGCAGGTCGATGGTGCGCTGCAGCGACCCCATGAACGCTCGCGCGTTCTCGGCGAGCGCCGCGAACCGGCTGGTCAGCGTATCCAGCGTGAGATACACCTTGGCGGGGTCGGGCTCGTCCTCGGCCCCGAGCACGAGCAGCGCCCGCAGTTGCGTGATGATGTCGTGCAGCGCCACGGCCTGGAGCGCACCGCGCCGGCCGAACGCCTCGTCGTACGCGCCCAGTGCCTCCTCCGCGGCCTCTCCGGCCCGGGTGAGCTGATAGATGAACCGCTTCCGGTAGAAGTCCTCGACCGCGGTGACCCGGGCGGTGTCCGGATCGGCCCGGAGATTCCCCCACTCGACCAGGCTGTCCAGCGCCTTGACCACCGATTCGACGTCTGCGGGACGCCGGTCGGGCCGCAGAGCGGCGTGCACGTCCTCGGGGCGCAGATGCACCGCGAACCGCTCCTTGGCGGCGATGAACGCCCCCATCACCTGGCGGTAGAGAGCGGAATTGGGCACAGTGAGGTGCGCGAAGGGGGCGTAGTCGGTCAGCTCCGGACCGTGAGGCGTCGACGTCATCGTTCGGCATTCTCCCCGATGACCGCGCCGTCCGCGGGCCAGGGCCAAGAGTGAGCAGAACATCACCGAATTCCGGCACGCCTGGGCAGGGCAGGGCGTCGCCCGGCTACGGCGGGTCGCACCCGGCTACGGCAGGCCGCACCCCGCCTCGATCGACCCGGCGTCACCCGACCCGGCGTCACTCCTCATCAGGCCAGGCCGACACGTAGCTCCCGCCCTTGAGGACCTCCAACTGGAGTGCCCGCGCCGGGCATTGGTTCACCGCCGATACGGCGTTTCCGCGCGAGCGGGGCGGCACGTCGACCGGGAATCTCGCGGGGTAGCCGTCCGCGGCGAGCGTGATGGCTTCGGGGAGCGCACTCGCGCACAGGCCGGTTCCGACGCAGCGGGTCCGGTCCACCCGCAGCCTTCCGGGACGCTGGGATTCGGAGGGGGCGATGGGCAGATGGCCGATGACGGGGCGTCCGCAGCCGACGCCCTGGAGGTGGGCGGCGAGGTCGGCTGAGAAGACGGTCAGCGCTGTTCCGATGAACTTCCTTGCCTGTCGGGCGTGTTGGCAGATGGTCGGGCCGTCCAGCGCCGCCAGGCCGCTGTTGACGACATCCAGCGGCCCTTGCCCGCCGTCGGTGACCAGCCGGTGCAGGGCGCGGGTCACGGCGGCGAGCTCCCGGGCGCAGCCGCCGCAGCGGTTCTCGGGCAGCTCGGCCAGCCGCCCCGCGACCCGGGACAGCTCGCCCAGCGGGCATGTGGCCTCCGGCAGGGGCAGGATGGTTCCGTCGCCGAGTTCCCCTCCGTGCTCCTGCACCGAGTCGTGGGACGCCACGGTCTCCGCGGCGGCCCGCGGCGAGAGCCAGCCGCCCCGGTAGCCGCCGACCAGCACGCCCTGGCCCGCGCCCAGCGCGCAGAACTCCAGCAAGTAGCTCAACGGCACGCCGCTCGGCGTCTCCACGATCCACTTGTCGGCGAAGGCGAGCAGCATGGTGCCCGGCTCGGACGCCATGCCGGTGGCACCGTAGACACAGGGTCCCAGCCGGACCGCGACGGCGAGTTGGGCGAGTGTCTCGGTATTGGTGCAGAGCGTGGGCTCGCGGGTCGGCCGTCCGTCCCCTCCCCCGGCGCCGCTGCCGCGCCCGGTCGGGCCGCTCGCCGATACGGACAGCGACAGCTCGTTCCCCAGCGGCTGCCGCTCGGCGATCGCCGCGTGCAAGGACGCACGGGCCTGGCCCGAATCGGTGAAGACGTCGACGCGTTTCGCACCGATGGCCCTGGCAACGAGCAGCGCGCCGTCCAGTACGAGGTGTGGTGTCCGCTGCATCAGCATCCGGTCCTTCGCCGCGGAGAGTTCGTCGAGGCCGGTGTGGACGGCGACCGCGGTGTGCCCCGCTTCGGCGGCGGAGTCCAGCACGCTCTGGAGTTCATCGGCGAAGCGCTGCGCGTCATGGTCCCGCTCCCGCAGGTCGATGCTGCGGCTGATCGCGAGGATCTCGCCGACCTGCAGGCTCGGCATGACGCCGTGCACCGCGTTGTGCCGGCCGTGGTCGAGGCGGTCCCGGTCCTCCAGCCCGGCCAGCAGGCTGGGCGGCCCGAACGCGTACGCCGGCAGTAGCGGATTCACTGGCCGTCCTCACGGGGGGTGGCGGAGAGGGCAGGGGCTGGAGGAACGGTAGAGCGGCCCCGGATCGGGAAACGGGATTTGTTGCTGTCGGACAAAAACGCGGGGAAAGCGATTCGAGTGCCAGGCTCGGGAAGCTTCACCACTCACCCGCAAGCCGGAAGTCGGAAGGCCGAAGCCGGAAGTCGGTAGCCGGAAGTCGGTAGCCGGAAACCGGAAGAACAGCGTCGGAAGAACAGCGCAGCGCATGACCAGCTCGCCTTCATCGGCCTCCTCGGAGATGACGTCAAAAGACGTCGTCGCCGGTGGGACCACGTCCCGCGCCAGCGAAAGAGCCAGCCGTGCCAGCAGAGTTCGGGCCCCCGTACCCACACCGCCGCCCCATACCTGCCGACAGGAGTACGCCCCCTTTGAGACTCGCGAGGCTTGCGAGACTCGCGAGATTTGAGGGAACGTCGCTCACGTGACCGCGGAGACGAACCTCTACGCGCTCGCGCAATCATCCGCCCCCGCCGCCGCGAGCTCGGAGCCGGCCGAGCTCCGGGCGCGGCTGCGCTGGTATCTGCGGGGCAGCACCCCGGGCGACCGGAAGCTGACAGCGGTGGGGTACGCCGGGCCGGCGGCCGGCGATCTCCTGTACTGGCTCTACCGGTTGGAGTCGATCGCGGAGGATGTGCGGTCCGTCCTCGCGGACATCCGGTCCGGGCCGACGCCCTGCGGCCTCGGCTGCGACTTCGCGAACCGGGTGACCCACGCGCTGCTGCCCTGCGGCAGCGGCGTCGATCACGCTCTGCGGCTGCTGCGCCGGGAGTTCAACCGCATCTCGCTGCCGAAGCGCCCGGACGCGGGCCCGCAGCCCGGCCAGGGCCCGCCCGTCGAGCTCGTGGTGTGGGCCCACATCGTGTGCAGTGTGCGGGCCGAGGCGGCGATCTGCGCGGAGCGCGCGGCCCTCGTCGGCGGGCTGGGCGTCAGCCGCCGGGGAGCCGCCCGCGAGCGCGCGATGCGGCAGGGCGCACCCCGGCAGGCGCCTTCGTCCCCGCAGTGGCGCGAGTGCGAGTGCGCGCCGCCCGAGGGGTTCGCCGAGGCGGTCGTGCAGTCGGCGCGCCACGCGGAGCTGCTCTTCCGGGACATGGCGCGGCTGCCGGGCTTCCGCGCCTGGCGGTCGATGGCCGATCCGCTGTACCGGGGGTGGCTGGACGGGGCCCTCTACCGGACAGCCGCGCCGCCGCCGCTGTTCAGGAACTGCGAGGAGCTCTACCGCGACTACCCGTCGCTGGCGAGCGGCTGGGAGCCGGGGAGCGACACCGCCTCGCAGATCGCGGACGCCCTGCCGCTCGGCAGCCTGGAGAGGTACGCGCAGGACCAGGACGGCCTGGAGTGGGCCGTTATCGTGGCCGTCCCCGACGAGGGCGCGGACCCTCGCAACTGGCAGGAGCCCACGGCTGCCGTCGTGGCCGCTCATCTGCCGCCCCGGTCGTCTCAGGCCTTCTGTTACGTCCTCGCGGACGGGTTGGTCCCGCGCGACGTCATGCGCCATCTCTACGGCTTCCGGGGGCTCGGCAGTCTCGAAGGGATCGCGGCGGCGCTCGGGGTGCTTTCTGCGCCTTAAGGGCCTTAGGGGGCTTAGGGGTCAGGGAGCTCAGGGGTCTCAGGGGTGGGGCGACATTTTGGGGGCCTTGACCCGGCGGCGACCGGGGGCGCGCGAGGTCCGCTTCGCGCCGTCCGGCTGAGCCCTGCCGCCGGGGCGCGCTCACCCCGGCCCGCGCCCCCAGACGCCCCTCCGCGCCCGCCCCGTCCACCGGCGCTCGACCGGAGTTTCAGCCACTGTCCCTAACCTCCCGGTGACAGAGGAACCTCCGTACCACAGAGGCAACACGACGGAGGCAAGCCGCCACGCTGGAGAGGAATCACAGATGCGTCCGGCAGTCACGCCGTTCCGGGTCGAGATACCCGAGGCGGACCTCACCGACCTTCTACAGCGACTCGCCCGGACCCGGTGGCCGGAGGCCGAAACGGTCGCGGACTGGTCCCAGGGTGTGCCGCTGGGCTATCTGCGGGAGCTGGTCTCCTACTGGGCCGGGCAGTACGACTGGCGGGCGACCGAGGCCCGGCTGAACGCGCTGCCGCAGTTCCGTACGGAGATCGACGGGCTCGGCATCCACTTCCTGCACGTGCGCTCCCCGCACCCGAACGCGATGCCCCTGCTGATGAGCCACGGCTGGCCTGGCTCCGTGGTGGAATTCCTCGACGTCATCGGCCCGTTGACCGATCCCGCTGACCCGGCGGACGCGTTCCACGTGGTCTGTCCCTCGCTGCCCGGCTACGGATTCAGCGACAAGCCGGCCGGCACCGGCTGGACCGCGGAGCGCACCGCCGCGGCCTGGGCCGAACTCATGGCGCGGCTCGACTACGGGCGGTACGCGGCGCACGGCGTGGACTGGGGCTCGTTCATCACCGCCGTCATGGGCGAGAACGACACCGGCGCGCTGGCCGGCATCCATCTGACGATGCCGTTCGCGCGGCCCCCGCAGGAGCAGGTCGAGCTGTCCGAACGGGACATCGCCGGGCTGAGTGCCCTCAAGGAGTTCCAGCAGCAGGAGGGCGGCTACTCGGTCCTCCAGACCACCCGTCCGCAGACCCTCGGCTACGGGCTGACCGACTCCCCGGCGGGCCAACTGGCCTGGATGGCCGAGAAGTACTGGGCGTGGAGCGACCACGACGGCGACCTGGAGAAGGTCATCTCCCGCGACCGGCTGCTCGACGCCGTGTCGGTGGGCTGGTTCGCCGCCACGGCCGCGTCCTCGGCCCGTATCTACTGGGAAAGCCAGAACAAACTGGCGCTGGCCCCCGTGCACGTCCCCACCGCGGTCTCCGCCTTCCCCAAGGACGGCCGGATGCCGCGTCCCTGGATCGAGGGGCGGTTCAGCCGGCTCGACAGGTGGACGGACCACGAGAGCGGCGGCCACTTCCCTGCCCTGGAGCAGCCCGACACCCTCGTCGGGGAACTCCGTGCGTTCTTCCGTACCTCGCGCTGACCGACCTCGCGCCGACCGACGAGCCACGACGAGCCACAAGGAAGTGTCCACCGTGACCACAAGTGCCACCGAACCGGGCGTTGACACCGAGGCGAGCTTCGCCGAGCCGGGCTCCGACGCCGAGCCGGGCTCCGACGCCGCGGCGAACACCTTTCCGTACAAGCGCAAGTGCCCGTTCACTCCGCCGGAGGAGTATGCGGAGATGATCGAGAAGGACGTATCCCAGGTCACCCTGGACGGCTCCGGCCTGCGCATCTGGGGCATCACCGGCTACCAGACCATGCGCCAGCTGCTCACCGACCCGAGGGTGAGCGCCTCGCGCAAGCACGCGAACTTCCCGTTCTACTTCATCGCCCCGCCGGAGTACCGCACCGAGACGTCGTTCATCGGATACGACGGCACGGAGCACACCACGACCCGGCGCAAAGCCGCCCTCACCTTCACCAGCCGTCAGGTGCGGCGGCTGCGGCCGCGTATCGAGGAGATCGTCGACGAGCACATCGACAAGATGCTGTCGATGCCGGCGCCCATCGACATGCACCGGGTGTTCTCACTGGCCGTCCCGATGACCGTCATCTGTGAACTGCTCGGCATACCGCAGGACAAGCACGACTTCTTCATCAAGCACGGCACCGCTCTGCTCGGCGGCCACACCTCGATCGAGGAGCGCCAGGCCGCCATCGTCGAGGTCAACGCCTATGTGGACGAGCTCATCCAGCTCAAGAAGCGCGAGCCGGGCGACGACCTGCTCAGCAGGGCGATGGCCGACTACGAAGAGTCCGGCGAGGCGTACACCGACCGCGACCTGTTCAACATGGTCCGGCTGCTGATGAACGGCGGTCACGAGACCACCGCGAGCCAGATCTCGCTGGGCACCGCCTGCCTGCTGGAGAACCCGGAGCAGCTCGAACTGCTCCGCAACGACCCGGCGCTGGTCAAGCCCGCCGTCGAGGAGCTCATCCGGATCGCCACCATCGGCGACACCGCCGTGCCTCGGGTCGCGCTGGAGGACATCGAGATCGGCGGCCAGCTGATCCGCAAGGGCGACGGCATCCTCTGCCTCGGCCTCGCCGCCAACCGCGACCCCGAGGTCTTCCCCGAGCCGGACAAGGTCATCATCAGCCGCGGCAGCCGCAAGCACCTCGGCTTCGGCCACGGCGTGCACCACTGCATCGGCGCGGACCTCGCCCGGCTGGAGCTGGAGATCGTCTGGAGCAAGCTCTTCGAACGCATCCCCGGCCTCAAGCTGGCCAAGCCCTTCCTGGACATCCCGCGCAAGGAAGGCGCGGTCATCTACGGGCTGTGGGAGTTGCAGGTCGAGGGCTGGTGACGCGCTGCTGCTGACGGGGCCGGTCCGTGGGCCGCGGTGACGGCGGTCTGCGGCTGGTGACGTGACGACAGTGGTTCGGGCCGCGGTTTCTCTTACGGGAGGCCGCGGCCCGTTCGCGTTGCGGCGGTACGGCGTCGGCGCGGGGCGGCAGCGGCGCGGGGGCGCGTCGGCGCGGGGTACGGCGTGCGCGGCATCGGCAGCGCCCCGCGTTGGCGCGCCCCGGTGCGCGGGAGTGGCCGCGCGCCCTGCCACGCCCCTCCACGCCACGCGCGCCCTCGGCCGCGCCCGTCCCGCCCCGAGCCGGATTCGAGGGGCCCGCGAGGTCCCGGCGTCACGGTCGGTTCCACCGGAGCCACCACCACGACTGGCGCCGCAACCAGATACGGAGCCGATGCCATGACCACCACCGCAGGCGCGTTGCTCACCGAGCCCGACGTCGCCGCCTTCCGGGCCGCGATGGCCCGCTTCCCCACCGGGGTCACCCTGCTCACCCAGGGCAGCGGCGACGACACCATCGTGATGACCCTCAACAGCCTGACCTCGGTGTCCCTCGACCCACTGCTGCTCCTGGTCTCCGTCAAGGCAGACGGCCGGATGCGCCCCCGGGTGTCCCTCGGCGGCAGCTTCGCCGTCAATGTGCTGACCGAGGCGCACCGGGACCTGGCGCAGGAGTTCTGCCGCCCCGACCGGTCCGAGGGCCAGGCCGCGATGCTGCGGCTGGGCGCCGTCGAGGGCGTCACCGGGAACGCCGTGATCCCGTCCGCCGAGGCGTACTTCGAGTGCGATCTGTACGCCGAGTACGAGGCCGGCGACCACACGCTGCTGGTCGGCCGGATCGTCGCCCTCTCCGGCGGACCGGCCGAGGCGGACCCGCTGGTGTTCCACCGGGGCGGCTACACCCGGCTGCCGCTGGACCGTACGAAGGGTGCCTGAACGAAGGGCGCCTGATCGCCTGGACCTTGTCTCGGAGCCGATGGAGCCGGGCGGTGGCCTCTCCCCGAGAGCCGGGTTCGAAAGGTGAACGGGTTGAAGCACTTAACTCAGGACGTGAGTTAAGTGGTAGAAGAACGTCGCGTCAAGGCTCCGCACACCGGTAGATTGCGGCGGGGAACCGCACGGAGGGGGCCACATGAGCGATCGGAACCAGCGGACGGTACGCGACCTGCGGCGGACCAGCCGTTCGGCGGTGCTGCGACGGCTGTTCTTCGAGGGGCCGGTCAGCCGCGAGGAGCTGCGCTCCGGCACCGGGCTCAGCTCGGGGTCCATCAGCAACGTGGTCAGCGAACTGGTCGCCGAGGGCCTGGTGGAGGACGCCGGCTCGGTCGAATCCGACGGCGGCCGCCCGCGCACCCTGCTGCGCGTCGCCCCCGCCAGCGGGTACCTCATCGGGGTCGACGTCGGCGAGACCCGGGTCCGCGTCGAGCTGTTCGACATGGCGCTCAACGAGATCGCCCGCACCGAACGGCCGCTGGTCGCACGCGGCTACGACGTCGACCGCATCGTCGACCACATCGGGCAGGGGGTCGGCGCCGTGCTGCGCGACGCGGACGTCTTTGCCCGGCAGCTGTTCGGGGTCGGCGTCGGCGTCCCCGGCATCGTGGACCGCGGCTCGCCCGACGGCGCCGTCGTGCACTGCCAGACCATCGGCTGGGACGCCGTACCGCTCGAAGCGCTGCTCCGCCGTCGCGTCGAACTCCCCGCCGACGTAGCCTTCTTCATCGACAACGGCGCCAACACGCTGGGCCGGGCCGAGATGTGGTTCGGCGCCGGGCGCGGGGCCAAGGACGCGGTCATCGCGCTGATCGGCTCCGGGGTCGGCGCGTGCGTCATCACCGACGGCGCGCCCTACGGCGGCGCGAACAGCAGCGCGGGCGAGTGGGGGCACACCACACTCCAGATCGGCGGCCGGCGCTGCCGCTGCGGCGCGCGGGGCTGCCTGGAGGCGTACGTCGGCGCGGAGGCGCTGCTCGACCGCTGGGCACGCCCGCGCGGGGCGGGCGGGGCGGGCGGGGGCGGCGGAGCCGGCGGGGCGGAGGTCCGGGAGCAGGACGACGAGTCGGGGCTCACCGCGCTGCTGGCCGCCGCCGACGCCCAAGACCCTTCCGCCGTCGAGGTGCTGGACGAGACGGCCTTGTACCTGGGGGTCGGCATCGCCAACCTGGTGAACCTGTTCAACCCGGAGCGGATTCTGCTCTGCGGCTGGGCGGGCCTGCTGCTCGGCCCCCGCCTGCTGCCCGAGGTGCGCCGCGTCGCCGTCACCCACGCCCTGCGGCACCCGGCCGAACGCACCACCATCAAACTGGGCCGGCTCGGCCCGGACGCGGTCACGCTGGGGGCCGCGACGCTGCCCCTCGCCGACTTCTTCACCCGGGGCGGCAGCCGCGCCGGGGCGCGCCGGCCCCGGGCCGTCACGCCTGCCACCGCGCCGATGACGTTGCCGGCGGGCTGACGGGCGGGCTCCGGGGGCCGGGGGTCTCGCCCCCACAGCCCCGCCGACACCGAGGCCATGCCACAGCCACCAGGGTCTCAATCCCGCCGTATCCCGCCGCCTCGACCGACATCACGTACATAACAGCGTGACCTTGCTAGGTTGCGAGCCATGACCGCAACGACAGCGGACGCGCCCCCGCCCGACCTCCGGCTGCCCAAGCGCCGGGGCGTCGAGCTGGTGCTTCTCGCCGGGGCCGTACTGATCTCGGTCTACGGCTATATCGACGTCGGCCTCGCCAAGAACGACACCGTGCCCGGCGGTGCGGCGGGGTACGGCGCGGGCCTGGGCGTACTCGCGCTCCTCGCGCACCTCGCCGTGCGCGCTCGCGCCCCCTACGCCGACCCGCTGCTGCTGCCCATCGCGGTCCTGCTCAACGGGCTCGGCCTGGTCCTCATCTACCGGCTGGACCTGGAGACCCCGAAAGACCAGGCCGCGCCGACCCAGCTGTTCTGGTCCACGCTGGGCGTCGCCCTGTTCATCGGCGCGATCCTGCTGCTGCGCGACCACCGGGTGCTGTCCCGCTACGCCTACGTCAGCGTCGCCGCCGCGCTGGTCCTGATGGTCGTGCCGATCTTCTTCCCGGCCATCAACGGCGCAAAGATCTGGATCAGGGTCGGCGCCTTCTCGATCCAGCCCGGCGAGTTCGCCAAAATCCTGCTCGCGGTCTTCTTCGCCGCGTACCTCGCCGCGAACCGCCACGCCCTCGCGTACACCGGCCGCAAGGTCTGGAAGCTGCAACTGCCCACCGGCCGGGTGCTCGGCCCGATCGTCGCGATCTGGCTGGCCAGCGTCGGCGTGCTGGTGCTGGAGCGCGACCTGGGCACCTCGCTGCTCTTCTTCGGGCTCTTCGTGATCATGCTGTACGTGGCGACGGGGCGGACCGGCTGGATCGCCGTCGGGCTGGTGCTGGCGGCGGTCGGCGCGTTCGTCGTCGGCTCGCTCGAACCGCATGTGAACAGCCGCGTCGAGGACTGGCTGCACCCCTTCGCCAGCATCGACGCGGGCGAGGGCGCGAGCCAGCTCGCCCAGTCGCTCTTCGCCTTCGCCGCCGGCGGCATGCTCGGCACCGGGCTCGGCGCGGGCGACTCGATCCTCATCGGCTTCGCCGCCAAGTCCGACTTCATCCTCGCCACGGCGGGCGAGGAGCTGGGCCTGGCCGGGCTCACCACGATCTTCATGGTGTACGCCCTGCTGGTGGCCCGGGGCTACCGGGCCGGGCTCGCACTGCGCGACCCGTTCGGGCGGCTGCTCGCCGTCGGCCTCTCCTCGATCCTCGCGCTCCAGGTCTTCGTGATCGCGGGCGGCGTGATGGGGCTGATCCCGCTGACCGGCATGGCCATGCCGTTCCTCGCGCAGGGCGGCTCATCCGTCGTCACCAACTGGATCATCGTGGCGCTGCTCATCCGCGTCAGCGACAGCGCCCGCAGGCCGCGCCCGACCGCCGCCGAGACCGGGATCATCGCGGCCGTCGATCCGGACGAGCCGTACGACCGGAACGCGCCGTACGGCCCGGACGCCGCGTACGACGCCGAGGGCAGGGACGAGCGCGCCGGCCCGGTTCGCCCCGGCCGCCCCGGCCGCCCCGGCGAACCGGACGCCCCCGACGACGAGGAGGCCGGGAAGTGATCCGCTACATCCGCCGCGCCGCCGCCTTCTGCCTGCTGCTGCTCATCGCGCTGCTGCTCAACGCGAGCCGCATCCAGATCTTCAAGGCCCAGGACTACGAGGACAATCCGGCCAACCGCCGGAAGACCATCGCCCGCTACGACCAGCCGCGCGGCAATCTGCTGGTCGACGGCAAGCCCGTGACCGGCTCCAGGGACACCGGCGAGGGCCTGCGCTACGAGCGCACCTATCCGCACGGCCCGCTCTACGCCCCCGTCACCGGCTACGCCTCCCAGACGTACGGCACCACGCTGCTGGAGAACGCCGAGGACGATGTCCTCTCCGGCACCGACCCGCTCCTCGCGCCCTTCCCCTTCTGGAACGAGATCACCCGCGAGCAGCAGCCGGGGGGCGATGTGCGCACCACCATCAAGGCGGCCGTGCAACAGGCCGCGTACGGCGGGCTCGGCGGCAAGAAGGGCGCGGTCGCCGCCATCGAGCCGAAGACCGGCAAGATCCTGGCGCTGGCCAGCACCCCTTCGTACGACCCCGAGCGGCTCTCGGGCACCGGCTCCGCGGTCGGCGACGCCTGGACGAACCTCAACGCGAGCAAGAGCCAGCCGATGCTGAACCGGGCGCTCAAGCAGACGTATCCGCCCGGCTCCACCTTCAAAGTGGTCACGGCGGCCGCCGCCCTCGACAACGGCGAGGTCTCCGACATCGACGCCCCGACCGACTCGCCCGCCCCGTACACCCTGCCGGACACCCGCACCCAGCTCCCGAACGAGGCGAGCGGCTGCAAGAACGCCACCCTCCGGTACGCCTTCCAGGTCTCCTGCAACACGGTCTTCGCGAAGCTCGGCAACGACGTCGGCCTGGACGGCATGGTCGGGGCCTCCGAGGGCTTCGGCTTCAACGACGACGATCTGACGGTCCCCTCGCGGGTCGTCAAGAGCAACTTCGACACCGAGATGAACGCCTCGCAGGTCGCGCTCTCCTCGATCGGGCAGTTCGACACCACCGCCACGCCGCTCCAGATGGCCATGGTCTCGGCGGCGGTCGCGAACGGCGGCGAGGTCAAGAAGCCCTACCTGGTGGACAAGATCACGGACTCCGGCGGCGACACCGTCTCCACCACCGGCGACCGCACCCTGCACCGCGCGATGGAGTCCGACACCGCGAGCAAGCTCCAGCAGATGATGGTCGGCGTCGTCACCAAGGGCACCGGCACCAACGCCGCCATCCCCGGCGCCGAGGTCGGCGGCAAGACGGGCACCGCCCAGCACGGCGTCGACAACAAGGGCACGCCGTACGCCTGGTTCCTGTCCTGGGCGAGGGCGGACGGCGCGGACGACCCGGCGGTGGCCGTCGCCGTCGTCGTCGAGGACGCCTCCGCGAACCGCGCGGACATCAGCGGCGGCGGCAGCGCGGCGCCGATCGCACGGGCGGTGATGCGGGCGGCGCTGGGCGGCTGAACGGGCCGGCTTCGAGGGAGCGTGGCGCGGGCGGGGCGAGCGTGACGGGCGCGTGAAGGGGCGCGCAAAGGGATGGGCGCGCCCGTCCCCCGCGCGTCACGCGCCGTCCTCGCCCTCCGCGATCGCCGCCGCGATCTCCTCCGTACGGGCCGTCTCCTCGGCCGCGAAGCGCTCCGCGTCCAGCTTGTCGGCGAGTTCCTCGTCCTCGGCCATCAGCAGGTCGAGGTTGGAGTTGCCCATCTCGAAGACGCCCATGTCGACGTAGGCCTGTTGCAGCCGCTCGCCCCACAGGCCGATGTCCTTGACGCATGGCACGATCCGGCTGAACAGCAACTGCCGGAAGAGGCGCAGGTACTCGGACCGTTCGCTGAGCTCGCCGGCCTCCTGCGGCGAAATGCCGAAGTTCTCCAGGACTTCGGCGCCGCGCAGCCGGTCGCGCATCAAGTAGCAGCCCTCGATGACGAACTCCTCGCGTTCGCGCAGTTCGGCGTCCGAGAGTTGCTTGTAGTAGTCGCGCAGCGCCATCCGGCCGAAGGCCACGTGCCGGGCCTCGTCCTGCATGACGTAGGTGAGGATCTGCTTGGGCAGCGGCTTGTCGGTCGTGTCGCGGAGCATGCCGAACGCGGCCAGCGCGAGGCCCTCGATGAGCACCTGCATGCCGAGATAGGGCATGTCCCAGCGGGAGTCGCGCAGGGTGTCGCCGAGCAGCGACCGCAGGCTGTCGTTGACCGGGTAGAGCATCCCGACCTTCTCGTGCAGGAAGCGGCTGTAGATCTCCGCGTGCCGCGCCTCGTCCATGGTCTGGGTCGCCGAGTAGAACTTCGCGTCCAGGTCGGGGACGGACTCGACGATCCGGGCCGCGCAGACCATCGCGCCCTGCTCGCCGTGCAGGAACTGGCTGAACTGCCAGGACGCGTAGTGCCGGCGCAGGTCCGCCTTGTTCGCGTCGGACATCTTGTCCCAGTGGGGGGTGCCATAGAGCGTCATGCCCTCGTCCGGGACGCCGAGCGGGTCGTAGGGGTCCACTTCGACGCCCCAGTCGATGCGCAGATTCGCGTCCCACTGCTTGTCCTTGCCCTTCTGGTAGAGGGCGAGGAGTCGCTCGCGGCCGTCGTCGTAGTCCCAGCTGAAGCGGGCGGCTCCGGTGGCGGGCACCTGCCACGGCGAGCTGCCCGGGTCCTGTACGTAGAGCTTCTGCGTCGACATGGATGTCTCCTTCGGCTCGCCTCGGCCCCTACAGCGGTGGGTCGTTGGCAGGTTCACACGTGGGTTACCACCGGGTCAACAAGTCGGGAGAGAAGTCCCGCGAGAGGGATTGACGAGCTTGCTGACAGGCAGTCTCATAAGGAGGTGACCGCGGGTAACCCACGAGCGAGGTGTCATCGACCATGACGACAGCCATCACGAAGGCCAGCACCACCGCCACCGAGGAAGAAGTGATCCAGGACGCCCTGGGGCTGCTCAAGGACCGGGAACAGGTGGCCGAGCGGCTGCTCGAATCCTCCGCGAAGCACTCCTTCGACCCCGACACCGAACTCGACTGGGACGCGCCCCTGGAGGACGGCAAATGGTTCTGGCCACCGGAGTTGCTGTCCCTCTACGACACACCGCTCTGGCGGAAGATGTCCGACGACCAGCGGATCGAGCTGTCCAAGCACGAGGCGGCCTCGCTCGCCTCGATCGGCATCTGGTTCGAGATCATCCTGATGCAGCTGCTCACCCGGCACATCTACGACATGTCGCTGACCAGCGCGCATGTGCGCTACGCACTCACCGAGATAGCCGACGAATGCCGCCACTCCAAGATGTTCGCGCGGATGATCACCCACAGCGGGGCGCCCACGTACCCCGTCTCGCGCGCCCACCACAACCTCGGCCGCATCATCAAGACGATCTCCACCACTCCCGGTTCGTTCGCCGCGACGCTGCTCGGCGAGGAGATACTCGACTGGATGCAGCGGCAGACCTTCCCGGACGAGCGCGTGCAGCCGCTGGTGCGCGGTGTCACCCGCATCCACGTCGTGGAGGAGGCCCGGCACGTCCGGTACGCCCGCGAGGAGTTGCGCCGCCAGATGGTCAAGGCGCCGCGCTGGGAGGCGGAACTGACCCGCGTCAGCTCGGGCGAGGCGGCCCGCGTCTTCTCCATCGCCTTCGTGAACCCGCAGGTCTACACGAACGTCGGGCTCGACCGCACGGAAGCCGTACGCCAGGCGCGTGACAGCGCGCACCGGCGGGACGTGATGCGGCTGGGAGCGAAGCGGCTGACCGATTTCCTGGACGAGATCGGGCTGATGCGGGGGCTCGGGCGGAGGCTGTGGGTCAGCTCGGGGCTGCTCGCGTAGGGCGGCCGGCTCGCGCCGGGGTTGAGGGCGCGCGGTAGGGGCGCGCGGCGGGAGCGGCGGGAGCGCGGCGGGAGCGGCGGGAGCGCGGCGGGAGCGGCGGGAGCGCGGCGGGAGCGGCGGGAGCGCGGCGGGAGCGCGGCGGGAGCGGCGGGAGCGCGGCGGGAGCGGCGGGAGCCCGCCGCTGGAGTCAGCTGCCGGAGTGGCTCGCTGGAACTGTCGCATCCCTCCTGGCCAACGCCTTCGGTCGCCGGGGCCGCTACGCTGCCAGACATGAACGCCCGCTTTGTACCCAAGGACTTGATCGCGAGCGAAGACGGGGTGCGGCGGAGCGGAACGGCCCCGGCGGCACCGGACGGGCAGTCGGCGGCTCCGGCCGAGCAGGAGGGCCCGCCGGCGCGCGAGAACCGTCCGCAAGCCGGTCGTACGCACAGCGCGCCCGCGCAACGCGCCCCCGCGAAGGTCGGCCCGGCCGCCGCGCCGACCAGGTCCCGGCGCGGCGCGGAGGGTGTCGCGTACCGGCGGATGACCGTCGAGCAGCGGCGCGCGCAACTGCTCACCGCCGCCCTCGGGCTGTTCGCGC
>NZ_JAYMZR010000020.1:0-81956 GCF_035828615.1 Streptomyces sp. H27-D2
GTACCCCGCACCCCGCACCCCGCACCCCGCACCGACGAGGACCGATGACCTCCCAGGACCAACAAGCCTTCCGCGACCTCCTGCGCACACTGCGCGTATGGGAGGGCGCGCTCCCCGCATTCGAGCCGGACAGCGCGCCGGACGAGCCACTGCCGCTGTTCCACCGCTGGCTCCGCGAAGCGGCGGAGGCCGGAGTGCCCGAGCCGCACACGATGGCACTCGCCACCGCCGACGCGTCCGGACGCCCGTCGCTGCGCACTGTGATGCTGCACGACGCGGACGCCCACGGCTGGCACTTCGCCTCGCACCGCACGAGCCGCAAGGGCCGCGAACTGGCCGAGCAGCCGTACGCAGCGCTGGGCTTCTACTGGGCGGGCCTGGGACGTCAGGTGCGCGTCCAGGGGAAGGTCACGGCGGCCGGGCCGGCGGAGAGCGCCGCCGACCTGCACCGCCGCTCAGCAGGCGCGCTGGCCGCCGCGCTGGTCGGCCGGCAGAGCGACGTGCTCGACTCCTGCGAGGAGTTGGACCGCGCTTCGACCGCCGCGTGGGAGCGCGCGCGGCGGGAGCCGGACTCCGAGGTTTTGACCTGGACGCTGTACGTCCTGGAACCGGACGAGGTCGAGTTCTTCCAGGGCGACGAGCGGCGACGGCACGTACGGCTGCGCTATCGGCGGGAGGGCGACAGCTGGGCGCGGGATCTGCTGTGGCCTTGAGCGCCATGGCGTAGCCCCTGGTACGGGCCCGTACAGGCTTTGTGTGGGGGCCGGCGCCCCCGCCCCAGCCCGTACCGCTACACGGGCCTGAAGACCGGGATCGCGTACGGCTCACCGCTCTCCGGCGGCCCCGCTCCCCGCCCGGACTCCGTGCGGAACGCGACCCCGAGGTCCATTCCGATCCGCAGGTCGGGCTCCGGGCAGTCGACGACCTCGGTCATCAGGCGCGGGCCTTCCGCCAGGTCCACGACGGCCGCGACGTACGGGACTCGGCCGCCGAAGGGCGGGAGGTCGTTCCGGTGCACCACCGACCACGTGTAGAGGGTGGCGCGACCGCTCGCCCGCTCCCAGTCGACGTCCTCGCTCCAGCAGCGCGGGCAGAACTCGCGCGGGTAGTGGTGTGCCGCACCGCAGTCCGCCGCGCGGCAGCGCCGGATGAGCAGCCGGCCGGCAGCGGCGGCCTCCCAGTACGGACGGGTGAAGGCGTCGATCTCCGGCAGATCGAACCGAGGCGAACCCGCAGGCCGCGCGTTCACGGAAGGCTGCGCCGGTGCCTGCTCCGGCGTGCGCTCCGGCATCACGCGCCCCTGCCCCGCCGTGCGCTCCGGCGTCACAGGAACAGCCCCCACAGGTTGTCGAGCGACCACACCTGCCAGCTCATACCGAGGAGCGCGACGAGGGAGATCAGCGCCATCATCGCGTTCTGCCCCTGCTCCGCCCAGTCGTGGATCATCAGGACGAGGTAGAGCAGGTTGAGCAGCAGACCTCCCGCGAGCGCGATCGGTGTGAGCAGCCCGAGCACCAGGCCGAGCCCCAGCGCGAGTTCGGCGTAGACGACGACGTACGCCATCGCCTTGGGCCGGGGCGTGACCACCACGCCGAAGCCGCCGCGAACGAACTCCCAGCGGTGCTTCCCCGCGACATCCGCCGCCCAGGCGATGCCGGTGCCGCGCTCGAACCAGGCCGCCTTGTCCTTGTGCCGCCAGCTCTCCAGCCACCACAGGCCGAGGCCGATGCGCAGCACGGCGAGCCATTCGGCGCCGGTGAGCCAGATCGTCTGCATCGGAGCGCTCCTCTTGGACCGATCGGACCGAGGTCCCGGACAAATGTTTCTGACGGTACGTCAGTTCACCGGATGAGGGAGGCGGAGCGCAAGAGGCAGCGACCGGCGATCGACTCTCCGTGATCGATCCGCAACCACTTTCGAGCGGAACCCCCCGAAAGTGGGCACCAACGGAGCTACGCTCACCCGCATGTCGGCCGACCGGATATCCCCAAAACCCGTGCCCACGACCGCACACACCCCGCCCGTGTATGTCATCGGCGGCGGACCCGGCGGGCTCGCGGCGGCAGCGGCGCTGCGCGAACGCGGGATCGAGACCGTGGTCCTGGAGAAATCCCAGAGTGTCGCCGCCTCCTGGCGGGGGCACTACGACCGGCTGCGGCTGCACACCACGCGGCGGCTGTCCGCGTTACCGGGCCTGCTGATCCCCAGGAAATTCGGCCGCTGGGTCGGCCGCGACGATGTGATCCGCTATCTGGAGCAGTACGTCGAGCACCACCGCATCGAGGTCTCCACCGGCATAGAGGTCAGCCGCATCGAACGCGCAGCCGACTCCGGGTGGATTCTGCACGCCAGCGGCGGGCGCGAACTGGTGGCCCGCACGGTCGTCGTCGCCACCGGCTACAACCACACCCCGCATCTGCCGGAGTGGCCCGGCCGGGACGACTTCGGCGGCGAACTGATCCACGCCTCGGCCTATCGCAACGCCGCCCCGTACGAGGGCCGGGACGTTCTGGTCGTCGGGGCCGGCAACACGGGCGCGGAGATCGCCGCCGACCTCGCCGAGGGCGGCGCGCGGCGCGTGCGGCTCTCGGTGCGCACCGTGCCGCACATCGTGCGGCGGTCGACGGGCGGCTGGCCCGCGCAGGCCACCGGCATCCTGATCCGACGGCTGCCGACCTGGGCGGTGGACCGCGCGGCCCGGCTCATGGACCGGATGTTCGGCTCGGACCTCGCCCACCACGGGCTGCCGCGACCGGCGACCGGCCTGTACTCGCGGGCTCGCGAGGGGGCGATCCCGGTCCAGGACGTGGGGCTGCTCGACGCGGTGCGCGCCGGGCGGGTCGAGGTGGTCGCCGCGGTCGAGTCCTTCACCGGGAGCAAGGTCGTGCTCGCGGACGGCATCAGCGTCGAGCCCGACGTGGTCGTGGCGGCCACCGGTTACCGGCGCGGCCTGGAGTCCATGGTCGGTCACCTCGACGTGCTGGACACCCGCAGCAGACCCAGAACCCACGGCGCCCGCACCCTCCCCACCGCGCCGGGGCTGCACTTCACCGGCTACACCAACCCGATCAGCGGAATGTTCCGCGAACTCGCCATCGACGCACAGAAGATCGCACGGGCGGTAGCCCGCTCCGTCAAGTAGCCCCGCCCGCCCCGGTCACCGGCCATAGGCCGACGCGCGATCAGCCGTCCCGGCGCACAGCGGTCGCAGCGCACCGCAGCCGAGCCGACCGGCCGTACGGCTTTACGTGCAGCCCCATTCCTGACTTGCCGTCAGTTCAGTAACCTGACTATGCGTCAGATGCATTGGCCATCGAGCAGGAGTGGGCGAGATCGATGCTTGGTTCAACTCACGGCAGCCTCAGTACCGCCCCCCGCGCGGCCCGCGTCGTGGCCTGCGGCGAGCCCTCCCGGCCCACCGTCCGCGAGACGACCGAACCGGGAGTCGGCAACGGCGGCGGCTCGGCCGCCGACCTCGACGTCAGCGGCCGGCCACTGCGCGCCCCCGTCCCCGACCTGGACCGCTTCTTCCGGCCCGAGTCCGTGGCCGTCGTGGGCGCCTCCGATGCCGAGGGCCGCCCCAACACCGGCATCACCCGCCAGCTGATCGCCTGGTCCGGGCGGGTGGGCGCGCGCCTGCACCCGGTCCACCCCACCCGCACCTCCGTCTTCGGCCTCCCCTGCTTCCGTACCGTCGCCGACCTCCCCGAACAGGTCGATCTCGCCGTCCTCCTCATCGCCGACCCGGTCCCCGTCATCGAGGAACTGGCCGAAGCCAAGGTGAAGTTCGCCGTCGCCTTCGCCTCCGGATTCGCCGAGACCGGCGAGCTGGGCGCCGCCGCCCAAGCCCGGCTCGCCGCAGCCGTGGAACGCTCCGGCCTGCGCCTACTGGGCCCCAACACCAACCTCAACGCCTTCGAGGAGTTCCGCGACGACCTCGACGGCCCCGCGATCGCGTTGATCACGCAGTCAGGCCACCAGGGCCGCCCGGTCTTCGCCCTCCAGGAACTGGGCATCCGGCTCTCCCACTGGGCGCCCACCGGCAACGAGGCCGACCTGGAAACCGCCGACTTCATCTCCTACTTCGCCGAACAACCCGAAGTCGGAGCGATAGCGGCCTATATGGAAGGGCTCAAGGACGGCCGCGGCTTCCTGATCGCCGCCGACCGGGCCGCCCGCAACAAAGTCCCCGTCGTCGCCGTCAAAGTCGGCCGCACCGAGACCGGGGCCAGGACAGCCGCCTCGCACACCGGCAAACTCACCGGCGCCGACGAGGTGATCGACGCCGCGATGCGGCAGTTCGGCGTGATCCGGGTCGACGGCCTGGACGAGCTCCAGGACACTGCGGCGCTGCTCGCCCGCGCCCGCCCGCCGCAGGCGGAGGGCGTCGCCGTGTATTCGATCTCCGGGGGCACCGGAGCCCACTTCTCCGACCTCGCCACGGTCGCCGACCTGCCCATACCCACCCTCTCCGCCGAGAAGCAGACCGAGCTGCACCAGTGGATACCGGACTACCTCAGCGTCGCGAACCCGATCGACAACGGCGGCCATCCGGTGGGCGACTGGCGCGGCCGGAAGATCATCGACGCGATCCTCGCCGACCCGGAGGTCGGCATCCTCATCTGCCCGATCACCGGCCCCTTCCCCCCGATGAGCGACAAACTCGCCCAGGATCTGGTCGACGCCGCCGAAGCCACCGACAAGCTCGTCTGCGTCATCTGGGGCTCGCCCGTCGGCACCGAGGACGCCTACCGCAGCACCCTGCTCGGCTCCTCGCGGGTCGCCACCTTCCGTACCTTCGCGAACTGCGTCACCGCCGTCCGCGGCTATCTCGACCACCACCGTTTCACCAGCGGCTACCGCTCCCCCTTCGACGACGCGCCACGCACCCTCTCGCCCTCCGCGCGCAAGGCCCAGGCCCTGCTGCGCCCCGGCCGCCGGCTCAGCGAGCACACGGCCAAGCAACTGCTGCGGGCCTACGGCATCAGGGTTCCGCGCGAGCAACTCGTCACCAGCGCCGCCGCCTCGGTGCGGGCGGCCGGGCTCGTCGGCTACCCGGTCGTCATGAAGGCGTCCGGCCCGCAGCTCGCCCACAAGAGCGAACTCGGCCTGGTCAAGGTCGGACTCACCTCGGCCAGCCAGGTCCGCGACGCCTATCGGGAGCTCACGGACATCGCCCGCTACGAGGACGTGACCCTGGACGGCGTGCTGGTCTGCCAGATGATCGAACGCGGTGTCGAGATGGTCGTCGGCGTCACCCGCGACTCCCTCTTCGGGCCGACGGTGACGGTCGGCCTCGGCGGCGTACTCGTCGAAGTGCTGCACGACACCGCCGTACGCGTGCCCCCGTTCGGCGAGGACCAGGCCCGCGCCATGCTCGGCGAACTGCGCGGCCACGCCCTGCTCGAAGGCGTACGCGGGGCGCCTCCGGCGGATGTGGACGCGCTGGTCGAGGTCATCCTGCGCGTTCAGCGGATGGCCCTGGAACTGGACGGCGACCTCGCCGAACTGGACATCAACCCCTTGGTGGTGCTCCCGCGCGGCCAGGGCGCGGTGGCGCTCGACGCGCTGGCGATCTGCCACTGAGGCCGCCGCCCACCGGACCACCCCGAGGACCACCCACCGCACGAACCGGAGCCGCTCCCCCATGACACCCTCCCCCGAAGATTCACTGGATTCCGTTGTACGGCACGCCACTGACAACGGCGTCTCGTGGATCACGCTCAACCGCCCCGAAGCGATGAACGCCGTCACCTGGGACCAGCGCGAACGCGTCATTTCGCTGCTCGAATCCGCCTCCGCCGACCCCGGTGTCCGGGCCGTCGTGATCACCGGCACCGGCAAGGGCTTCTGCGCGGGCGCCGACCTGCGCACGGCTCCGGCCGGCCCCACCGCCGCTGCCTCCGCGCCCGCCCCCGCCACAGGTGCCGCGCCCGTCACAGGTATCGCCCCCGTAACAAGCGCCGCCCCCGGCAGCGGCGAACGCGTACCGGGCGATGTGGCCCGTACGATCCGGCGCGGCGCGCAGCGGCTGATCGCCGCCGTGCTCGACTGCGAGAAGCCGGTCATCGCCGCCGTCAACGGCACGGCGGCGGGCCTCGGCGCGCATCTCGCGCTCGCCTGCGACCTCGTACTGGCCGCCGAATCCGCCAAGTTCATCGAGGTCTTCGTACGCCGGGGGCTGGTCCCCGACGGCGGCGGCGCGTATCTGCTGCCGCGCCTCATCGGCCCGCAACGGGCCAAGGAGTTGATGTTCTTCGGCGACTCCCTCCCCGCCGCCGAGGCCGAGCGGCTCGGTCTGGTCAACCGCGTCGTTCCCGCCGAGGACCTGGAGAAGACGGCCCGCGAATGGGCCCAGCGCCTCGCCACCGGGCCGACCCGTGCCCTCGCCCTGACCAAACAGCTGGTCAACGCCTCACTCGACGCCGACCGGGCGACGGCCTTCAGCGCGGAGGCCGCCGCCCAGGAGATCAACATGACCACGTCCGACGCGAGCGAGGGCGTCGCGTCCTTCGTGGAACGCCGGGCACCGCTGTTCCGTGGCCGGTGAGCAGGCGGCCGGCAGGCGGTGCAGGACGACACCGTGCGCAGCGGCAGGTGGCCCGTAACTCCCCCGGAGTCACGGGCCGCCTGTCGACCAGCACACGTACGGGGCGCGCCATCCGTATGACACGACGGCGCGTGACGTGGCTCACACAGCAGCTCGCGCGAGAGTTTCGCACAACCGCTCACGCGCGGCGGGCGGGCGCGGGCCCCGCGCGCCTCAGCGGCTCGGCGTCGCGTCCACCTCGCCCGGGGAACACGTGCGCACCTCGGTCGTATTGCGGGTTCTGACGCCCGGCAGCCAGCCCTCGACGCCGGACTTCTGCTCGACCAGGTACCAGCGGGTCGAAGTGATCCCCTGCTCGTCCCTGACCAGTGTTCCGTCGGTGACGACGCAGATCGCGGACAGCCGGTCGCCGTGCCAGACATGGCCGGCCGAGTTGTCGGGGGCCGCGTACCGCGCGTACGGGTTCTTCGCGAGCCGCAGCGCGCACTCCGTGGTGCGCAGCTTCCGGCACGCGCTCTCGACGTTGTGGACGGACAGTGTCACTCGGGAGTCGGGGGCGCTGGGGCCGGGGTCCGTGTCGGAGGCGGGGCCCGGGCCGGTCCCGGAGGGGCGCAGCAGCCACCAGGTGCCGAACATGACCGCGCCCACCGCGATGACCGCCGTCAGCGCGACCAGCGCGAGCCTCGGCGCGCGACGGGACGAGGGCCTCGCCGCGGGACGCACGCCGGAACGGACGGCCGCCGAGGTCCTGATGTCCGCCCAGAGTCCGGGAGGCGTCTGCATCTCCTCGTCGGCGGCGCGCAACCGCTCGCCCAGGGCCGCCGCGACGTTCTCGCGCTCCCGCGCCACTTCACGCTTCACAGCGCCCCTCCCTCGCCGGTCCGCCCCGATCCGTCCCGGGGTGATCCATCCCGGGGCCCGTATCCCGGTCCGCCCCGGTCACGCCCGGGATTCGCAGCCCGCTGCGCCCCGCCCTGCGGACCTGGTTCCCCCGGACGGGTCTCCCCCAACACGTCACGGAGCTTGTCGAGCGCCCGCGCCCGGTGCCGCGCGGCGGTGCCCCGATGGACCTGCATGATCTGCGCGGCCTGGTCGATGGTGTAGCCGTCCAGATCGACGAGCACCACCACCCCGGCCTGCCGTGCGGACAGCCGCCGGAGCAGCCGCACCGCTTCCAACTCCGAGTCCCGCCAGCCGATCCCGCCGTCCCAGCCGGCCGTGGCCTGCTCGACGTCGTCCGTCAGCAACTGCCGGCGGTCGCGCCGGTGCGCGTCGCGTACGACGCTCAGCAGAGCGGTGAACGCGTAGGCGTACGGCTCCGGGTGCGCCAGGAATCGCTGCGGGCGGACGGCCAGTTTGAGATACGCCTCGTGCACGGCGTCCTCGCCCGCGTGCTTCGATCCCGTCAGCATGACCGCTCTCCGGTAGAGCCGGGGCAGGAATCCGCAGAAGATCTCATCGAAGGGCGTGTGCGACGGACCGCTCGGCACTGTGGTCATTTCTCAGGAACTCTCCCTGCTTCGCCGACGGACCGACTCCCCCCGCGGCTACCGCCGGACAGGCTACCCGGCGCGATGCGGCCTCCATAGGGACGCACACGGCGGAGTGCCCCGATGTGACAGGGCGCGAACCTCAGACCATGTCTTTCAATCTGACAAGCCATCAGATTCAATGAAGTCATGATGGGACACGCAGGGATGGCAGCCACCGCCATGCGCTATCTGCGCTCGGTCGGTGCCCCGACGACCATTGAACAGCCGGTCGATCCACTCCCACGTCCCGATCTCCGGGCCGTGCGGGAGGACGAGCGGCTACCGCTCGACCCGACGGAATTCCGCCGCGTGCTCGGCAACTTCGCGAGCGGCGTCACCATCGTGACGGCCCGCGCCGCCGTCGACCCCGGCCACCGATCCGGTGAGACGGCGCGCGCCGCTCCAGCCCAGGCCGCGCCCCACCCGGACGGCCCGGCCGGTTTCGCCTGCCAGTCGTTCGCGTCGCTCTCCCTCGACCCGCCGCTGGTCGCCTTCATGGTGGCCCGTACGTCCGCCACCTGGCCCCGCATCGCCCGCGCCGGGGTCTTCTGCGTCAACATCCTGGGCGCGGATCAGGGCGACCTCTGCCGGGGTTTCGCGGTGAGCGGCGCGGACAAGTTCGCGGGAGTGGAGTACGAGCCGTCCTCGGTGACCGGATCGCCTCGCCTCGCCGGCGTCCCCGCCTGGATCGACTGCACGATCCAGGCCGTGCACACCGGCGGCGACCACCTGATCGTCGTCGGTCGCGTCGAGGCGCTCGGCTCGGACGAGACAGCGGGCGCGGCCGGGCCACTGCTCTTCCACCGGGGAGCTTTCGGCTCGCTCAGCGGCTGACTCCCCACTCGTCGAAGTCGCCGAAGTCGCCGAAGTCGCCGGACTCGCCCGCCCCGGCCACAGGCACGCCCTGCGGCCCGGTTCGCGCTCAAGCCACCAACGTCTGCTCCGCGACCGGCCGATGGCGGATGACCAGCGCCATCAGCGCCGCCGCCGCGCACAGCGCCCCCGAGGCGTACCAGATGACGTCGTACGAGCCGAAGGCGTCCCGCGCGAGGCCGCCCAGGAAGGCGACCACGGCCGCGCCCACCTGGTGGGACGCCAGGACCCAGCCGAAGACGATCGCGCCGTCCTCGCCGTAGTGCTCGCGGCACAGGGCGATCGTCGGCGGCACGGTGGCGACCCAGTCGAGCCCGTAGAAGATGATGAAGAAGATCATCGGCGGCTGGACGCTGTCGGACAGCAGCATCGGCAGGAACATCAGCGAGATGCCGCGCAGGCCGTAGTAGACGGCGAGCAGCCGCCGGGTGTCGAAGCGGTCGGTGAACCAGCCGGAAGCGATGGTTCCCACCACGTCGAAGAGGCCGATCACCGCGAGCAGCGAGGCGGCTGCCGTGATCGGCATGCCGTGGTCGTGCGCCGCGGGCACGAAGTGGGTTTTGACCAAGCCGTTCGTAGAAGCGCCGCAGATCGCGAAGGTGCCCGCGAGCAGCCAGAAGGGGCCGGTGCGCGCGGCGGAGACGAGCGCCCCCACCGTGCGCCGGGCCGCGCCCCGTTGCGGGGCCGGCTTGGGCTGGAGTGCGCCGTCGACACCGTAGGGATTCAGGCCGAGGTCGGCCGGGTGGTCGCGCAGCAGCAGCCAGACGAAAGGAACCACCGTGACCGCGGACAGGGCGACGGTGACCGTGGCCGGACGCCAGCCGTGGTTTTCGACGATCCAGGACAGCAGCGGCAGGAAGACCAGTTGCCCGGAGGCGCTCCCGGCCGTGAGGATGCCGGTGACCAGCCCGCGTCGCTTGACGAACCACCTGTTGGTGACGGTCGCGGCGAAGGCCAGCGCCATCGAGCCGCTGCCCAGCCCGACCAGGACGCCCCAGTAGAGGATCAGCTGCCAGCTCTCGGTCATGAAGACCGTGAGCCCGGCGCCGACGGCGATCACCGTCAGAGCGCAGGCGACGACGCTGCGGATGCCGAACCGGTCCATCAGCGCGGCGGCGAACGGCGCGGTCAGCCCGTACAGCGCGAGGTTGATGGAGACCGCGAAGCCGATGGCGCCGCGCGACCAGTGGAACTCCTCGTGCAGCGGGTCGATCAGCAGACCGGGCAGCGAGGCGAAGCCGGCCGCGCCGATGATCGTCACGAAGGCGACGGCGGCGACGAACCAGGCGCGATGCAGCCGGGGGCGCGCCTTGACCGGCACGTCCACCAGGGCTGCCACCATCGCGCGTGGGTCGGTTTCCAGGGCTTCCGTCGAGGTAGGCGCCCCTGCCTGGGTGCCGGCAGGGGTGCCGGTCGGACGGTCCTCATCGAGCGCGGGGAGATCGGGTGTCTGCGTCACTCGGTCAGCCTCGGCTCTCGGACCCGCCCGATCGAGTGGCCTAAAGGCCACGATGTGAAAGGATCGCGCCATGGGCTCACGTCAGCGGCAGCAACAACAGCAACGGGAACAGCGGCAGGGGCAAGGACAGGGACAGCCGGGGCAGCGGCGGCGCGCCCGCCGGCACCGCGTCGTCGTGCTCGTCATGGACGGCGTGATCCCCTTTGAACTCGGCATCCCCGCCCGGATCTTCGGCGGCGCCCGCGCGGAGGACGGCTCGGACCTGTACGACGTCGTCACCTGCGCGACCGCCGCCGGGGCGGTGCGTACGGACGCCGACTTCAGCATCCAGGTCGAGCACGGCCAGGAAGCCCTGGACGAGGCCGACACCGTGATCATCCCGGCCACGCACGCACTCGACTCCGTCTTCCAGCACGGCACCCTCCCCGAGCCGCTCGCCGAAGCCTTCGCCCGTATCCGGCCGGGCACGCGCATCGCGTCGATCTGCACCGGCTCGTACCTCCTCGCCGCCGCCGGACTCCTCGACGGACGCCCGGCGACCACCCACTGGAGCTCCGCCGCGCACTTCCAGCGGCTCTTCCCCAAGGTCCGGGTGGACCCCGACGTGCTCTACGTGGACGACGGCGATGTCCTGACCTCGGCGGGCGTCGCCGCCGGCATCGACCTGTGCCTGCACATGGTGCGCCGGGACTTCGGCACGGCGGTCGCCTCCTCCGTCGCGCGCCGCACCGTCGTACCGCCGCACCGCGAGGGCGGCCAGGCCCAGTACATCGAACGCCCGCTCCCCGAGCCCCAGATGGCGACCACCGCCACCGCTCGCGACTGGGCGCTCCAGCGCCTCGACCGCCCGCTGGCGGTACGCGAACTCGCGGCGCGGGAGGCCATGAGCCTGCGGACCTTCACACGCCGCTTCCGCGAGGAGGTCGGGGTCAGCCCCGGCAAGTGGCTCGTACAACAACGGGTCGACCGGGCCCGCCAGTTGCTGGAGAACAGCGACCTGCCGATGGACCGGGTGGCACGCGACGCCGGGTTCGGGACAGCGGCGTCCATGCGGCAGCACCTGCAAACGGTGCTCGGCGTCTCCCCGACCGCCTACCGGCGCACGTTCCGCATTGATACGGATACGGGCCCGGATGCGTACGTGGCTACGGGCCCGGATACGGCCGCGGGTACAACTGCGGGCGCGTACGCGGATACGGGGGCGCGTACGCGTACGAATGCGCCCCGGGGCACGCCCACCGGCGCGAGCCGGCGTGCCGGATCGAGCAGGGTCGCGGCGGCGGCCGAGCAAGCCGCAGCCACGCTCCGGGGCGTGAACGCGACCCCGCGCGCCGTCGGTTAGCCAACGGCAGGGCAGCCTCCCGCGCCGGGAAACGAGCCGGACCGCAGCGCCTGCCGAGACGATCGATCCCCCCGCGCTAAAAAGTCAGCACCCCTCGCGCCACCCGCCCGTGGTGCGCGTCGTCCGCCGCCTTCGCGAAGTCCTCCACCGGGTAGGTCTCGGTGACGAGTTCATCGAGCAGCAGCCGGCCGGCGCGGTAGAGGTTCGCGTAGAGCGCGATGTCGCGCTGGGGGCGCGAGGAGCCGTAGCGGCAGCCGAGGATGGACTTGTCCAGGTACATGGACGACACCTGGAAGGACGCCTCCGCCGAGGCCGGCGGGACGCCGAGCAGGATCGCCTGGCCACGCCGGTCGAGCAGATCGATCGCCTGCCGGATGAGCCGCACGTTCCCGACGCACTCGAAGGCGTGGTCCGCGCCCGTCGGCAGGATCTCCTTGACGGCGGCGGACGTGTCGGGGACGGCCGAGGCGTCGATGAAGTGGGTCGCGCCGAACTGCCGGGCCATCGCCTCCTTCGCGGGGTTGGCGTCGATCGCCACGATGGTCAGGGCCCCCGCGATCCGCGCTCCCTGGAGAACGTTCAGCCCGATGCCCCCCGCCCCGATGACGACGACCGTCTCCCCGCGGTCCACCCGGGCCCGGTTGAGCACCGCCCCGACGCCGGTGAGCACACCGCACCCGATGAGCGCCGCCGAGGTGAGCGGGATGTCCGGGGCGATCTTGACCGCCTGCACGGCCTTGACGACCGTGCGCTCCGCGAAGGCGGAGTTGGACGCGAAGGCGAACAGCTTCTCGCCGCCGCGCGAGAACGGCCGGTCGGGCATCCCGATCGCCTTGCGGCACATGGTCGGCCGGCCTCGGTCGCACTCCGCGCACGTGCCGCAATTGGCGAGGGTGGACAGCGCGACATGGTCACCGGGCGCTACATGCGCGACGCCCGCGCCGACCGCTTCGACAACGCCCGCCCCCTCGTGCCCGAGCACGACCGGCACCGGGAAGGGGATCGTGCCGTCGATGACCGACAGATCGCTGTGGCACAGCCCGGCGGCGGCCACCGCGACCAGCACCTCACCCGGGCCCGGATCGCGCACCTCCAGGTCGTCGACCACCTGTGGCTGCTTGCCGTCGAAGATGACGCCTCTCATGACAGCGATTCCCTTCAGGAACGTTGATGGGGCGGGTGGTGGGCGGAACGGGATGCGTGGGCTGGACGGGGCGGGTGGGCCGGTCCCCGGTCAGGAAGGCCAGACGAGCGACTGGAGTTCGCTGTACGCGTGCAGGCCGAACGAGCCGCCGTCCCGGCCGATGCCGCTCTCCTTGAATCCGCCGAACGGTGTCTCGGGGTGCCGCTGGACGGTGTTGATCCCGACGTTTCCGCTGCGCAGCCGGGCGGCGAGGGCCCACGCGCGGCCGGCGTCGGCGCTGAAGACGTAGTCGTACAGGCCGTACGGGGTGCCGTTGGCGATCCGTACGGCCTCGTCCTCGTCGTCGTAGGGCAGGGCGACGACGACCGGGCCGAAGAGTTCTTCCCGGGCGACGGCCATCTCAGGGGTGGCGTCGGCGATCAGGGTGGGCCGGACGTAGAAGCCCGGCTTGAGGTCGGGGCGCCGGCCGCCCGTGACGATCCGGGCCCCTTGCTCGCGGGCTCCGGCGATGTAGGACTCGACGCGGTCGCGCTGGGCGGCGCTGATGAGCGGGCCGACGACCGTGGAGTTATCCACAGGGTCACCGAGCGTGAGTGCTTGTGCGTACTGTGAGAGACCGGTGACGACCTGCTCGTACAGCGATCGATGGACGAGCACTCGGGTCGGCGCCGTGCAGATCTGACCACTGTGAAACGACCAGGTCGACGCGACCGCGCCGATCGCCGATTTCAGGACGCGCGCGTCGGCGTCGTCCAGGACGATGGCCGCTCCCTTGCCGCCCAGCTCCATGAGGGTGCGCTTCATCGTCCGGCCCGCCGACTCGGCGATCTTCTTTCCCACGGAGGTGGAGCCAGTGAAGCTGATCATGTCGATACCGGGATGTGCGACCAGGGCCTCACCCGCCTCCGCACCCGACCCTGTGACGATATTGAAGACGCCGTCCGGGAGCCCGGCCTCCTTCAGCAAGGGGCCCAACTCCAGGCAGGTCAGCGGGTCCTGAGGCGCGGGTTTGGCGACGACCGTATTGCCCATGGCCAGCGCGGGGGCGAGTTTGCCGGCGAGGTTGGCGACCGGGAAGTTGAAGGAGGTGATGCAGCCGACGACCCCGACGGGGCGGCGGACCGCCGCGGCCCCGATGAGTCCGCCGGGCGCCAGCGCGCTGGACTTCACGGGCTGCGGGGCGAGCGCGACGGTGTCAGGCTCGACCGCGCCGCGGGCGTAGCGGCGGAATCGGTCGGCGGCGGGCGGCAGTTGCATGCCAGCGGTGACACGCAGGGTCGCGCCGGTCTCCGCCTGGAGCAGTGGCACGAGTTCGCCGGCGCGTTCCGCGAGCAGCTCGGCCATCCGGTCGAGCACGGCTGCCCGCTGCTGCGGCGGGGTCCGCGACCAGCCCTCGTACGCGGCTCGGGCGGCGTCGACCGCGGCGTCGGCCTCGTCCGCGGTGCCCTCCGGGGCGTGTCCGACGACCTCCTCGGTCGCCGGGTTGATGATCGGGTAGTGGCCTTGAGAGGGGGTGTGCCAAGCACCGTTGATCCAGTGCCCGTAGGTATTCGGCTTCGCGTTGACAGCCGGGTTCACGTTGGTGGCCGGGTTCACGTTGATGGCCGGGCTCCCTTCGGGAGGCCGAGCACGCGCTCGGCGATGATGGTGCGCTGAATTTCGTCCGAGCCGCCGTAGATCGTGTCGGCGCGGGTGAAGAGGAAGAGGCGTTGCAGGGCGTCGAGTTCATACGGCCGGTCGGCGGACCAGTCGTAGGGGCCCACGGCGGCGGGCGCGCCACGCACCTGCATCGCCAGCTCACCGAGCCGCTGATGCCAACCGCCCCACAGCAGCTTGGCGACACTCGCCGCGCCGGGGTCCGCCCCACCCGGCCTGCCCTGTCCGCCCGTCCCGCTCTGCGCGCCCAGCGTCCGCAGCGCGTTCCAGCGCATGGATTGGAGTTCCGCCCACTGCCGTACGAGCCGGTCGCGCACCGTCGGCTCATCCGCCGCGCCGGTCCTCAGCGCGACCCGTACGACCTCGCCCAACTCGCTCGCGAAGCCGATTTGCTGGACGAGCGTGGAGACCCCGCGCTCCAGGGCGAGCAGCCCCATCGCGACCTGCCAGCCGCCGCCGGCACCACCCACCACATGTTCGGCGCGGGCCGCCGCTCCGTCGAAGAAGACCTCGTTGAACTCCGAGGTCCCGGAGAGCTGCCGGATCGGCCGGACCTCGATCCGGCCCGGCTGGTCCATCGGAACGAGCAGAAAGGAGAGCCCATGATGACGGCGGGAGCCCGCCTCGGTCCTGGCGAGGACGAAGCACCAGTCGGCCTCGTGCGCCAGCGAGGTCCAGATCTTCTGACCGGTGATCCGGTAGCCGCTGTCGCCCGCGTCGAGCGTGGCGGCGGTACGTATCCCGGCCAGGTCCGAGCCCGCCTCGGGTTCGCTGTAACCCTGGCACCAGAGTTCCTCGCCGCGCGCGATCGGCGGCAGGAAGCGGTCCCGCTGCGCCGGGCTGCCGTATGCCAGCAGGGTGGGCGCGAGCAGGTTCTCGCCGATGTGCCCGACCCGACCGGGGGCCTGTGCGCGGGCGTACTCCTCGGCCCAGACGACCTGTTGGGTGAGCGTCGCGCCCCGGTTGCCGTAGCCGCCGTGCGCCCGGTCCCAGCCGAGCCCGATCCAGCCGTCCGCGCCGAGTTCGCGCTCCCAGCCGCGCCGGTCCTCGGCTCCCTCGTGCTCGCTGCCGGGGCCGCCCCGGCCCTTGAGCCCGGCGTACGGGCCGACCAGATGCGCGGCCAGCCAGGCCCGCGCCTGTGCCCGGAACCGCTCGTCCTCCGGCCCGAAACTGAAGTCCATCCCGCTCCCCTCTCCCCGCCTGGCCCCGCCCCGATGTGTCCGCGGCCGCTGAATGCCCCGACCCCGCCCCCGCCCCCGCCCCCGTCCTCGTCAGCCGTTGGGCCGGTCCTTGGCCGTCGCGGCCTCGGCCATCGCTTCGAGCTGCGTCAGCAGCGGCATCGGGTCGGTGCCCACCGTCCCCGGCAGGAAGTCGGCGATCCGCTCCGGCGTCCAGCTGCCGTCCGCGTAGCCGGCCCGGAGTTCGCGCGGCTGGGCCCAGACCGCGATCTTGGGTCCGGCGATCGTGTAGACCTGCCCGGTGATCCGCTCCGCGCGGGCCCGCTCGCTGAGCAGGTAGACGACCAGCGCCGCGACGTCCTCCGGCTCACCGATCTCCTTCAGCTCCATCGGCACGTTCGCCGACATCCGGGTCCGTGCGACCGGCGCGACGGCGTTCGCGGTCACCCCGTATTTGTGCAGGCCCAGGGCCGCGCTGCGGACCAGCGAGATGATCCCGCCCTTGGCCGAGCTGTAGTTGGCCTGCGCGACGCTTCCCTGGTGGTTGCCGCTGGTGAAGCCGATCAGGGTGCCGGAGCCCTGTTTGCGCATCACGGCCGAGGCGGCCCGGAAGACGGTGAAGGTGCCCTTCAGGTGGGTGGCGATGACCGGGTCCCACTCCTCCTCGGACATGTTGAAGAGCATCCGCTCACGCAGAATCCCGGCTACGCACACCACCCCGTCGAGCCGGTCGTACGAAGCGAGCGCCGTGTCCACGATCCGCTGCCCGCCGGCCATGGTCGAGACGTCGTCGGCGACGGCGACGGCCTCGCCGCCCGCCGACTCGATCTCCTTCACGACGGACGCCGCGATGTCGCTCGTCGGCTCGCCGCCCTCGATGGACACGCCGTAGTCGTTGACCACGACCTGTGCGCCCTCGGCGGCGCAGGCGAGCGCGACGGCCCGCCCGATGCCCCGCCCCGCGCCGGTCACGGCGATCACCTTGCCGGCCAAGAAGTTCCCCACGTCGCGCCCCTTCCCGCAGTTTCTGACGGACCGTTAGATTCTATGAGCACAGCAGAGCCCGAGCACAAGCCCCGTACACACCGCGCTTTCCGGAGAACCCCGCGAGCGGAACCCCCGCGAGCGGCCCAAAGAGGTCCGGGGGAGGCGTCCAACGCGGGGCGCGCGGGACGCCCAGTCCGTCGCCGGCCAAGGAGGCCCTCATGGCACTGCCACCCGAGTTCCACGACATCGCCAAGCGCGTGAACAACTGGGGCCGTTGGGGAGCGGACGACGAGATCGGCACCCTCAACCTGATCACCGACGAGGTCGTACGGGACGCCGCCGCCACAGTCCGAACCGGCCGTCGCGTCCCGCTGGCGCTCCCGCTCCAGCAGGACGGCGTGCAGACCGGCATGATCCCGGGCCGGGTCAATCCGCTGCACACGATGGTCGCGATCAACCTGGAGATGTTCGGCCCCGACACCGTCGCCACCACCGACGACGCCGTGACGATGGGCCTCCAGGCCGCCACCCACTGGGACGGCCTGACCCACGTATCGCACTCGGGGAAGATCTACAACGGCCGCCCCGCGGACTCGATCACCGCGCACGGCGGCGCGGCCTTCGGCGGGATCGAGAAGGCGCGGCACATCGTCTCCCGCTGCGTCCTGCTCGATGTGGCCCGCGCTCTCGACATGGCCCGAGCCGCCTCCGGCGACCCCGCCGCGACCACCCCCGCCTCACGGCTCGACGGGGGCCACGCCGTAACCCCGGAAGCCCTGGACGCGGCCGAGGAACTCGCCGGCACCAAGGTCAGGGCCGGGGACATCGTGCTCGTGCGGACCGGCCAGATCCAGCACTACCTGGCCGGCGACAAGAACGGCTACGCCTTCCCGTCCCCCGGCCTGTCCATCCGCACGCCCGAGTGGTTCCACGCCCGCGATGTCGCCGCCGTCGCCAACGACACCCTCACCTTCGAGATCTTCCCGCCGGAGATAGAGAACCTCTGGATGCCCGTGCACGCCCTCGACCTGGTCGAGATGGGGATGCTCCAGGGGCAGAACTGGAATCTGGAGGAGCTGTCGGCGGTCTGCGCGGAGGAGGGGCGTTACGCCTTCCTGCTGTCGGCGATGCCCGAGCCCTTCGTCGGCGGCTCCGGCGCTCCGGTCGCCCCGGTCGCGATCTTCTAGGACCACGACGCTTCCAGCATTTCGACGACCGGACCGGCAAACCACACCCGGCCAGCGGACGACTGCACGCGGCCACACCTGGCGTACCCGTGGACAGCCGCCCGACTACAGCCGACCGACTACACCCGGTTACTGACAGCGCACGGCGGCTCGTAAGCCCCCATCAACAGCGGCTCGCCGCGGTCCACCTCGCACCAGATGCGCTTGCCCGCGCCTTCCGGCTGCCAGCCCCAGCGGTCCGCGAGGTCGTCCACCAGTTCCAGGCCGCGGCCGTTGGTGTCCGCGTTGTCCGCGTGCCGCTGGCATGGCGGGCGGGCGCTGGAGTCGGCGACCTCGACCCGCACGGTGCCCTGGCCGGCGCCGGCGGCGTTGACCGAGGGCACCCGCATGCCGCGCCCGGCAATGTCATCGTCCGGTACGCCCGGGAACCACATCCGCAGCACAGCCGGACAGCCGGTGTGCACGACCGCGTTGGTGACCAGCTCCGAGATCAGCAGCAGGAGCGTCTCGGCCAACGGCTCGTCGTCCCGTATCCCGGACCCGGCGAGCCGTGAGCGCGCCCACCTCCGGGCACGCCCCACCTCCGCAGGGTCGGGCCTGACCTCCAACTGAACCTGAAGCACCTGCACCGCTCACACCATCCGAACCGGCGGACACATCGCCTCGCGCCTCCACGTGATCACACACCGTGATCCCGTTGAAGAACAGCATGGTTGACGCACAGTCACCCCAACAAGCGCTTCGGGCATATTCCGGCGCAAAGGAGTACGCGTACTGCATACTGTGCGACGAGCGCTGCGGGGAGTCGAACAGTGGGGCGCATCGCGCTCCCACCCGTCGCGAGCGGCGCGCATCCGACAGCTCGGCGTCGCCACACAGGCAACACCGGGATAGTTGCGCCCGAGGACCACTCGCATCCAACGGAGCGTACCCGAGCCGGGCTCCGACTCCACCCCGTGACGAGTCACGCCTAGGACACAACCCGATATCGACGCTCGGTAACGGCCCATGATGACAATCCCGTCATTTACCGATATTTAGCGCTACGAGTCGACATTCGCCCCCCGAAGCAGTCCGGCCGCGAGCGCCTCCTCGCCGGCCGCCGCCGGCTGCCACTGCTCGGCCCGCAGCCAGGCCCGCTTGAGGTGCAGGTGCACCTCCGCCTCCCAGGTGAAGCCCATACCGCCGTAGACCTGCAGGCAGTCACGGGCATTGCGGACGGCGGCCTCGTCGGCCAGCAATTTGGCGGCCGCGATGTCGAGCGCGCCCCCGATGGCCGCTGCGGCATAGACACCGCTCCGGGCGATTTCTGCGCGTACGAGCATCTGTGCGCACATATGTTTCACGGCTTGGAACGCCCCGATCGGTTGCCCGAACTGTGAGCGCTCGCGTGCGTACCGGACAGCCATCTCGACCGTACGGGCCGCGCTGCCGAGCTGTTGGGCGGCCGTGAGCAGGGCGGCTTCCCGCCGCAGCACCGCAGCGACGGGGGCCCCGGCGGGCGCACCGGTGAGGCCCGGCGCGCCGAACCCCTCATGCAGCACCCGGTGCAACGGCGTGACGGGGTCCACGGACCGTATCAACTCGACCACGAATCGCGACGACGCACCGCGCTCCGTGGGGGCTGACTGCCCTGTCAGCCCCCACAGCTCCGACGGCCCCGACAGCCCTGCCGGGCTCCCCCGCATCCCGCTGATCCAGGCCGGCGGCACCACGCGGACGCCCTCGCCCTCGCCCTCCGCATCGCACTCCCCACCCGGCTCCCCACCCAGAGACAGCACCACATCGGCCGCCCGCAAGTACTCGACCAGCCCCTCCCCCGACGACCGCCCGCCCCCGTCGATCATCGTCACGACGGTCCGCCCGTCCGCCGCGCCCTCGATGAAGCCGGCCGCCAGGTGCGTCGCGACCAGCGGGCCCGGCAGCAGGACCCGGCCCGCCTCCTCGAAGATCAACACCGCTTCGGGCAGACCGAGTCCGACGCCCCCGTCCGCCTCCGGCAGCCGCAGACCGAAGAAGCCGGCCGCACCCAGCTCGGCCCACAGCGCCCGGTCCAGCACCGGGGCCGCCCCAAAACTCCCGCCACCAGTCTCCTTCTCCCCACCAATCCCTCCCTCCCCATCGCTCCCATATCCCGCATCCGCCGCAGCCCGCAGCCCCTCCCTGCCGAACTTCCCGGCCAGCAGCCGCCGCACCCCGTCCCGCAACGCGACTTGATCATCCGTGAGTTGGAAGTCCACGCCGCGATCACCGTCCCTTCGGCAGGCCGAGGATCCGCTCGGCAACGATGTTCTGCTGGATCTGCGAGGTGCCGGCCGCGATCGTGTACGAGAGCGACGAGAGCCGGTCGGCCGTCCACTCGTGTCCGGCGTCGAGCGCTCCGGCGGGGCCCAGCACCTCGGCCGCCACGTCGTACAGCTGCTGCCGCGCCTGCGAGTACCGCAGCTTGAAGACCGATCCGCCGGCCCCCGGCACCCCGCTGCCCCCGGCGCGCAGCGAGCGCTGCGCCTCGCTGACGTTCCACTGGGTGAGCCGCCACAGCGCCGCGAATTCCGCCGCCAGCCTGCCCAGCCGTCTGCGCAGCCCCGCGTCGTCCCAGCGCCCGTTGCACCGGGCCGTACGGGCGAGCGCGCCCAGCGTCCGGCGGCAGGCGACGACCTCGCCGACGAAGGCGGTGCCGCGCTCGAAGGACAGGGTGACCATGGTGACGCGCCAGCCGTCGTTCTCGGCGCCGACCCGGTGGCCGACCGGCACCCGCACGTCGTCGAGGAACATCTCGGCGAACTCCGTCGACCCGGCGAGTGTGCGCAGCGGCCGGACGGTGACGCCCGGCGCGTCCATCGGCATCGCGAGCCAGGAGATCCCCCGGTGCTTGGGGACCGCCTCGCTCACCGGCTCGGTCCGGACCAGCAGTTCGCACCAGTCGGCGACCTCGGCGTGCGAGGTCCAGATCTTGCTGCCGTTGACGATGTACGAGTCCCCGTCCCGGACGGCCCGTGTGCGCAGCGCGGCCAGGTCGGAGCCCGCCTCGGGTTCGCTGAAGCCCTGGCACCAGATCTCGTCGCCGCGCAGGATCGACGGCAGCCAGCGGGCGCGCTGCTCCGCCGTGCCCTCGGCGGCGATCGTCGGCCCGGCGTGCAGCAGCCCGACGAAGTTCGCGCCGACGTAGGGCGCGCCCGCCAGCTCCGTCTCCTCCAGGAAGATCAGGTGCTGGGTGGGGGTCGCGCCCTGGCCGCCCGCGTCGGCGGGCCAGTGCAGTCCGGCGTAGCCGTCGTCGTACAGCGTCCGCTGCCAGGCGGTGTCGTACGCGCGCCGGCCGGGCCAGTCGGCCGGGTCGGGCTTGGGCGGGAGCTTCGGGAGCACCTCGCCCAGCCAGTCGCGCAGGCCACGCCGGAAGTCCTGCTCCTCGTCCGTGTAGGTGAGGTCCATCAGCGGCGCGCCCGCCCGCCGCCCGTAACCGAACCCGTAACCGGGTCCGGACTCGCGACCGGACCCGCGACCGACCGCGCCGCCAACCCGGCGTACTGATCGATGTGCCGGTCCAGGTCGAGCCCGAGCATCCGGATGGCGTTGCCGCGCATGAGCTTGTAGACCGTCTCGTCGCCGAGGCCCTTGACGTGGTCGAGCGCGACCTCCCTGGTGTGCGGGAAGGTCGAGTCCACATGCGGGTAGTCGGTCTCGAAGGTCGCGTTGTCCCGCCCGACGACGTCCAGCGACGCGACGCCGTGCTTGTCCCGGAAGAAGCAGCAGAAGATCTGCCGGTAGTAGTAGCTGGACGGCGGCTCGGGGATCAGGTCGCGCACTCCGCCCCAGGCCCGGTGCTCCTCCCAGACGTCGTCCGCGCGCTCCAGGGCGTACGGAATCCAGCCCATCTGGCCCTCGCTGTAGGCGAGTTTCAGGGTCGGGAACTTCACCAGCACGCCGCTGAAGAGGAAGTCCATCATCGAGGCCATCGCGTTGTTGAAGCTGAGCGCGGCCTGGACGGCGGGCGGCGCGTCCGGGGAGGCGGCGGGCATCTGCGAGGACGAGCCGATGTGCATATTGACGACGGTGCCGGTCTCCTGGCAGACGGCGAAGAACGGATCCCAGTAGCCGGAGTGGATGCTCGGCAGCCCGAGGTGGGTGGGTATCTCGCTGAAGGTCACCGCCCGGACGCCGCGCGCCGCGTTCCGCCGGATCTCGGCCACCGCGAGGTCGATGTCCCAGAGCGGGATGACGCACAGCGGGATGAGCCGGCCGCCGCTGTCACCGCACCACTCCTCCACCATCCAGTCGTTGTAGGCCCGCACGCACGCGAGCGCGACCTCCTTGTCGCGCGCCTCCGCGAAGGTCTGCCCGCAGAAGCGCGGGAAGGTCGGGAAGCAGAGCGAGGCCTCGACGTGGTTGAGGTCCATGTCGGCCAGCCGCGCCTTGGGGTCCCAGCAGCCGCGCCGCATCTCGGCCCGGGTGATCCCCTCCAGCGTCATGTCGTCGCGGTCGAAGCCGACGGCGGCGATGTTGCGCTTGTACGGGAACTTCAGGTCCTCGTAGATCCACCAGTCGGTCGGCGGACCGTCCGGGTCCATGGTGATGACGTACTTGCCGCCGGTGTACTCCAGCTCGCCGATACCGGCTGTCAGCGGCTTGGGCCCGCGGTCGCGGTATTTGGCCGGCAGCCAGGTCTCGAAGAGGTGGGCGGGCTCGATCACATGGTCGTCGACGCTAACGATCCGCGGCAGTTCCATCAGGTTCCCCTCAGGTGTCCGGGTGTCCGGGTGTCCGGGTGTCCGGGTGTCCGGGTGTCCGGGTGTCCGGGTGTCCGGGCGGGCGGTGTGTTCGAGTGGGCGGCCAACCGGGTGGGCGCCACTTTCTGATGACCCGTCAGATTCAGGCTAGCGCCGCGACCTCTGGACCGACAAGGCGCGGGGCTCTACGCTCTCCGCACGATCTGACGAAGTGTCAGTTTTGCTGAACGCCTCTTACACACACCAGCAGGGCAGGCACACCGACAGCGCAGGCACATCGGCAGACACGGGGAGGGCGGCATGACCGACACCGGAATGACGGACATCGCGCACGAGCTGGGAGCCTCGGCGACCCTCTGGGAACTCGTCGAGCGGCGCGCGACGCTCACCCCGGACGCGCTGGTGTTCATCCAGGCCGCGTCCGCCCGGGACACCTCAGACGCCCCGGACGCCCCAGCCCCCACCCCACCCCGCCCCGGCGAGGACCGCCTCACCTTCGGCGCGCTGCGCGACCGCGCCGAGCGGGTGGCCGCCGGGCTGTACGAGTTGGGCGTGCGCCCCGGCAGCCGGGTCGCCTGGCAGCTGCCGACCCGTATCGAGACGGCCCTGCTGTCCTTCGCGCTGGCCCGGCTCGGAGCCGTCCAGACGCCGCTCATCCCGTTCTACCGGGACCGCGAGGTCGGCTACGCGCTGCGCGAGGCGAAGGCGGAGTTCTTCGCGACCCCCGGCGAGTGGCGCGGCTTCGACTACCCGGCCATGGCCGCCCGGCTCGCCCCCGGACTGCCCCGGCCGCCGCTCGTCCTCACCGCGTACGACCGCCTCCCGGACGCCGACCCCGGCATCCTCCCGCCGCCCCCGGCGGACGGCACCTCCGTGCGCTGGATCTACTGGACGTCCGGCACCACCTCCGACCCGAAGGGCGTCCTGCACACCGACCGCAGCCTGCTCGCGGCCGGCTCCTGCCTCGCCCACGCGCTGCGGCTCACCTCGGACGACGTCGGCTCCATGGCCTTCCCGTACGCCCATGTCGCCGGGCCCGACTACACGGTGATGCTGCTCCTCTACGGCTTCCCGGCCGTCCTCTTCGAGCACTTCGCGATGCCCGCCGCGCTCGACGACTACCGGCGGCACGGGGTCACGGTGGCGGGCGGCAGCACCGCGTTCTACTCGATGTTCCTGGCCGAGCAGCGCAAGGACCCGTCCCGCAAGCTGCTCCCCTCGCTGCGCCTCCTCGCGGGCGGCGGCGCGCCCAAGCCGCCGGAGATCTACCACGAGGTCGTCCGCGAACTGGGCTGCCAACTCACCCACGGCTACGGCATGACCGAAGTCCCCATGATCACGATGGGCGCCCCGGACGACTCGACGGAACACCTCGCGACCACGGAGGGGCGACCGCCCGAAGGCATGGAGATCCGCATCGTCAGCCCCGACGGCGAGGCGGATGCCGGCGGCCAGGCGGGCGGCGAGGCGGGGAAGGTGCTCCCCCCGGGCGTGGACGGTGACGTACGGCTCCGGGGCGAGGCCGTCTGCCAGGGCTATCTGGACGAGGCCGAGACCGCGCGGGCCTTCGACGCCGACGGCTTCCTGATCACCGGCGACCTCGGCCATCTCACCGCGGACGGACATCTGGTGCTGACCGGGCGGGCGAAGGACGTCATCATCCGCAAGGGAGAGAACATCTCCGCCCAGGAGATCGAGCAACTCCTCTACCAGCACCCCGGCGTCGGCGGCGCGGCCGTCATCGGCCTGCCGGACCCGGCCAGGGGCGAACGCGTCTGCGCGGTCGTGGAGCAGCCGCCGGGCGCGGTGCCGCTGACGCTGGAGACGATCACGTTCTATCTGCGGGCGGAGGGCTTGTCGGTCCATAAGCTGCCGGAGCAGCTGGAGTTGGTGGAGGCGCTGCCTCGCAACGAGGCGCTTCGCAAGGTGCTCAAGTACAAGTTGCGGGAGCGGTTCTCGGAGCGGGACGCGTGAGAGGGGCGGTCTGCCCGCCCCCTGCCCTCGCCTTGCCGCGCGGGGCGCTACCGCACGACCCGGCAGGAAAGCGACCCCGTCAGCGCGCGGCGGAGTGCCGGATCCCGTACCGCGTCCGTACGATCCACGGCCTTGGCCGTGAGCGTGTGGCGCGGACGTCGGCGGGGACGCCGAGGGACCTCGGGGTGACGATTCGCACGCGGGGGCGCGCACGCCGGAGCGCGCAAGGCCGACGCCCCCGGCGATCGGACCGGGGCTGCTCGCGCCGGTGTCAGGCGGAGAGCGGCTGGGCGGCGTCGTTCGTGGCCGCTACGAGGTCGGGGAAGACGTCGAAGAGGCGGCGGACGCCGAGAGCGGCGAGGACACGGTTCACATGGGAGCCGTCGACGGCTCCCGAAGCGGGCAGGATCAGCCGCAGATTTCCCTGACACGAGCGCATCAGCCGACGCGCGGCAATCAGCACTCCGACGCCACTGGAGTCGCAGAAGCGAACACCTGAGAGATCGAGCACCAGACTGCGACGCCCCTCGGCGACCGCGTCGTGTACGTGCTGGCGGACAGCCGGTGAGGTCACCAGATCCATTTCACCGGAAACCCACAGGACTGCCCAGTCCCCCCGCTCGCCTTCTTCCACCTTCAATGTCACGCGCTCGAAGCCCCTTCACTCGGTCGCCGGTCTCACCATCGACTAGCCGGAAGTAGTCCTTCCAGCCTCGGCTGCCCGGCCTCTCCCTGGCGAAACACCACACGCACCAGGTCATTCTCTTTGAGCTTATGCCCAGGTCGGCCGCTTCTCCTCCGGAGTTGCGGTCACGCCCGCGTAACACATCGGCGTATTCACGCAGCAATGATCCTCGGCCATCATCGGAAACCAGCGCAAAGTGACGACCTCAATACCATCCGGCGTCACTACGGGGGCGCACTTTGACGTAAAGGGGCGTGCGTTGTCAGTCCGGGCGATTACATTCGGTGTGGTGGGCACTTGGATGCCACGTGGATGCTGGGACTTGGACGCAGGGCGCTCGGAGGGGGCCGTATGACGCGTGACGCACCGCCCCGCTGGGATCGCCGGATGCAGCAACGGCTCTCGCGCGGCGAGGCAGCCGCGCTCGGCGAGCTGTACGACCGCTTCGCGTCGCTCGTGCACAGCCTCGCCCACCGCGTCCTCGGCGATGAGAAGGCCGCCGACCGCATCACCCGTGAAGTCTTCGGCTACGTATGGGAAAACCCGGACGCCTACGACCCCAAACAGGGCCCGCTGCGCTCCTGGGTGGCCTCCCTCGCCCACCGCGAGGCCGTGAACCGGCTGCGCCAGGCCGAGATCCAGGGAAACGGCACCCCCGAGCAGATCGAAGCGAAGGTCGACGAGGCGTCCACCGCCGCCCGCGCCGACTTCATCGTCACGTCAATGCCCGCCCCTTTGCGGGCCGCGCTCGAACTCGCCTATTTCCAGCGCCGCAACTACCGCGAGACGGCGGTGGATCTGGGCGTGACGGAGGAGGAGGCGTGCAGGCGGCTCCGGTTGGGCCTGCAACTGCTCTCCACGGCCCACAGTCACTCCCCTCGCGCGATGTCGCCTCCCGGCTACGGAACCGCGCTGTGACCGGCGCGAACGGGCCGGTCGACCCGACCGACCCGGACGGCCGGGACGGTCAGGACGAACCGCCGCGCATCCCGCGTCCCCGGTCCGCCGCGGAGGACAACGGTCCGCTGCCGACCCCGCCGCCCGCGCCACCGGCGGCAGAAGCGGCAACAGAAGCAACAGCGGCGGAAGACGCGACAGCGGACGCGAGCGACCCGCGCGAGCCCGCTACCGGCGAACCCGACCGGAGCGAGCCCACCCCGGAGACACCCCCGGACGCCCCCACCCCGCCCAACGGACTCGGCATCCCGAGGCCCCGCGAGTCCTCCGAGGGCGGCGGCCCGCACCGTCGGCTTCCCGACCGGAGCGCGCCTCGGCCCGCCCCGCGTGAGCGGCCCGTCCCGCGTGAGCGGCCGGGGCCGCCGCCCCAGCCGCAGTCCGAGATCCAACCCGTCGGCTACGGGCACCTCGTTCTCAAGTCGCTGCTGGGCGCCTGGGCCCTGGCGGCCTGTTCGGCGGAGGAGACCGCCGCCGTCGAGGCGCATCTCACCGACTGCGCCGCGTGCGCCGACGAGGCGCTGCGGCTGCGCGACGCGGTGGATCTGCTGCACCCGGAGGACAGCCTCGACCTGGACCCGATGCTGCGCTCCCGGGTGCTGGAGGCGTGCCTCGGCCGCCGTCCGGCCAGGATTCCGGTGCCCCAGTGGGCCGCTCCGTACGACGCGGAGGTGGCCCGGCTCGACGCGCTGCTGCGCGACATCGGCGAGTCCGAGTGGCGGGCGCCGGTGCGGCTGCGGTGGTTCGAGGGTGAGCGGGCGGTCGAGCGGGAGACGACGGTCGCCGAGGTGATCGGCCATCTGATGATCGTGGACGGCCTGGTGGCCACCGCGCTCGGGCTGTCCGACCCGCTCACGACCACGACCACGGCCCCGGGCGTCCCCGGCTTCCTGGCCGCCCCCGCGTCGGCGTCCAGCTCCCCTGCCGGGCCGCACGCTCCCGGGTCGCCCACGGCCCGTACCGAGGCGTACTGGCGCTCGGTCCAGCGGGCGGCGTCCGGCGGATCGCCCACCGCCGGGCCGCCGAGCGCGATCCGCGCCCCGTGGCGCGATCAGGCGCACACCCTGGTCCGTACGGTCTCCTTCGCCGGTGGCGGCACGTCCGAACTCGGCGTCGGTTACGGCGGCTTCGCGCTGCCGCTGCGCGACGCGTTCCTGGAGCGCGCCTTCGAGTGCTGGGTGCACGCGGGGGACATCGCCGAAGCCGTCGACTACCCGTACCGGGCCCCGTCCCCCGGGCACCTCCACCGGATGGTCGACCTGGCCGCGCGGCTGCTGCCCAGCGCCCTCGCGGATCGGCGCAGGGCGGGCCTGGCGGGCCCGCCGGGACGGCTGGTCGCGGCGGGCGCACCGGGCCGCACGCTGCATCTGGAGGTCGAGGGCAGCGGCGGCGGCCACTGGTACATCGCGCTGGACTCCCCCGGAGCCACCGCCTCGCCCGAGGAGTCGGTGGCGCACATAGCCCTGGACAGCGTCGAGTTCTGCCAGCTGACCGCGGGGCATGTGTCGCCCGAGGAAGCAGCCGCGGGCCAGGACGGCGACCGGCAGGCGATACGGGACGTGCTCTTCGCGGCGGCTTCCATGTCCCGCCTCTGACCGGGGGTGCGTCCCGCCGCTGACCAGACCGCGTCACACTGTGGAGAAGACCGCATCCCGGCGCTCACCAGCCCCTGTCCGCACCGCTGGCCAGCCCGAGCAGCCGCGCCCGAACCCGGCTCAGGCGGACCCGGCTCAGGCGAAGATGACCGTCCGGCGGCCGTTGATCAGCACGCGCCGCTCGCTGTGCCACTTCACCGCTCGCGCCAGCGCCTGGCATTCGACGTCGCGCCCGATCGCCACCAGTTGGTCGGGGGTGACGTCATGCCCGACCCGCTCGACCTCCTGCTCGATGATCGGCCCCTCGTCCAGGTCGGCCGTCACGAAGTGCGCGGTCGCACCGATCAGCTTCACGCCCCGCGCGTGCGCCTGGTGGTACGGCTTGGCGCCCTTGAAGCTCGGCAGGAAGGAGTGGTGAATGTTGATGATCCGCCCCGAGAGCTGCTTGCACAGGTCGTCGGAGAGCACCTGCATATAGCGGGCGAGGACGACCAGCTCGACGTCCTCCGTCCGGACCAGCTCCAGCAGCTGCTCCTCGGCGGCGGCCTTCGTCTCGCGCGTCACCGGGATGTGGTGGAACGGGATGTCGTACGAGGCGGCCAGCTCGGCGAAGTCGGTGTGGTTGGACACCACGGCGGCGATCTCGACCGGCAGCGCACCGATCCGCGAGCGGAACAGCAGGTCGTTGAGGCAGTGGCCGAACTTGCTGACCATCAGCAGGATGCGCATCTTGTCCTCGGACCGGTGGATCCGCCAGTCCATCCGGAAGGCGTCGCCGATCGCCGCGAAACTCGCCCGCAGCTTCTCCACCGTCACCGGGGCGTCGGCCGAGAAGTGCACCCTCATGAAGAACAGCCCGGTGTCATGGTCGCCGAACTGCTGACTGTCCTCGATATTGCAGCCGGTCATGAAGAGATAGCTGGACACGGCATGCACGATGCCCTGTTTGTCCGGGCAGGACAGCGTCAGGACGTACTGTTCGGGCTGTTCGGGGGCAGCGGGCTGCGAATCGCTCATGACCCCATAGCGTGGCACACCCCGCGCGCACACCGGGACCACCCGGCCAGCGCCGCCAGGAGGACCGCGACGAGGGCCACGAGGAGGACCGCGAGGCCAAGCCCCGCCACCCCCGCCGGACAGCCCGCCGCAGGCGCTCCCCGTCAGGCGAGGCGCTCTACCTCAAGCGCCCTACCTCAAGCGCTCCGCCTCAAACGCTCCGCGTCATGATCGCCAGCACTTCGAGCGAGCGCGGCGGCGCGTCCGGGTCCTCGCCGTCGCTCGTCGCCATCCGTACGTGCGCGTCCCGGGCGGCGCGCAGGGCCTCGGGCCAGCCGTGGTGTTCGATGTAAGCGCCGACCTGGGCGTCCGGGCCGACCTGATGCATGATGCGCAGCACCCGCAGCACGGCGACGTCCACCATCGCCGCCTCCTGCGAGTCACGGAAGATCGTCCCGACGTATTTCTCGGCGGACCAGTTGTCGAGCCAGGTGTCCTCGACGAGCCGGTAGACGGCGTCGGTGACGTCCCCGTATCCGGGGAGGCCGGCCAGCCAGCACTCGCGCTGGAAGACCGGGTCGGAGAGCATGTGCAGCGCCGAGCGCACATTGCAGCGCCAGCGCCACCAGGGCATGTCATTGAGCGGCATGCCACCCATGGTGGGCGAGCGACAGCCGCGACGGGAAGAGTTCTCCGAACCTTGCACGGTGATCGATCGTACGTTCTCCACAGCCCGGCCGGACCCTGCCCCCTGAATTCACCTCTGCGTCACCACCCGTTGCTCTGCGGTCACGCTGCTGTTCCCAGTGAGGCGGAATGGTTGACGAACATGACCGGACGCCTGCGCGCTCCCCTGCTCCATCCCTCCAGGACGGCTGCCGCGGCCGCGGCGGCCATGGCGGTGAGCGCGTCACTGCTCAGCGGCTGCGGGGCGCTCCCCGGCGGTACGGCGGACTCCTCGAAGGACCCGGTGACCGTCATGACCTGGGCGCCCGAGGGCACCCACGCGACCAATATGCCGGGAATGCCCGCCATGGCGCAGGCGTACGCCCGCTGGATCAACGCGCAGGGCGGCATCAACGGCCACCCCCTCAAGGTCCTCACCTGCAACGACCACAACCGCTCGATCCGCGCGGCCCGCTGCGCCCGCAAGGCCGTCAACGCGAAGGTGGCCGCGGTCGTCGGCTCGTACAGCCAGCACGGCCGGGCGTTCGTCTCCCCGCTCGAAGCGGCCGGGATTCCCTACATCGGCGGCTACGGGATATCCGACGAGGAGTTCAACAGCCCGCTCTCCTACCCCGTCAACGGCGGCCAGGCCACGCTGCTCGCGGGCAGCGGACGGCAGCTCGCCCGCCAGTGCGAGCGCGTCTCGCTGGTCCGCCCCGACACCATCGCGGGCGACCAGCTGCCCGGACTGCTCAACTCCGGCCTCGTACAGGGCGAACGCTCGCCCGCCAAGGACGTACGCGCCCCCGAGGACGCGACCGAGTACACCCGGCAGGCCCAGCTCGCCCTGAGCGGCGTGGGCGCGGACTCCGACCGCCTCGGGACGCCGGGCTACAACGCGAAGGCGGCGGGCGGCTGCGTCACGGCCGCTCTCGGGGACCGCACGGACACCTTCTTCGACTCCTTCCGGCGGCTCCAGCGCGACAACCACCAGGTCGGCATCGCCTCGATCGTCGGCAGCATCCAGCAGTCCCTGGTGGACCGTACGGGCGGCAAGGCCAGCCCGCTGGAGGGCGCGCTCGCCACCAGCTGGTACCCGGCGGCGGACGACGCCCGCTGGTCGCCGATGCGCAAGGTCATCCGCGAACAGGCCTTCAGCGACAACCGCGTCGACCCCGCGGACCCCGGCGTCCAGACGACCTGGATCGCCTACACCGCGCTCCGCCAGGTCATCGAGTCGCTCGGCGACGACGAGATCTCCCCGCGGACCATCTCGCAGGCTCTCGACCGCGGCACGACGGTGGACACCGGCGGGCTGACCCCCACCCTGAGCTGGCGGCACGGCGACATGCTCGCGGTCCAGGACTTCCCCCGGATCGTCAACGCGATGGTCACCTTCCAGGTCGTACGGAACGGCCAACTGGTCGCCGTACGGAAGGGTTCCGTGAACGTCGGCGAGACGCTGGAGGAGCACCGCCAGGAAGGGTGAGCGTGCGGGAGGGGCTACGGGCGGGACTGCGGCGGGACTGAACTCGCCTCAGCCCGCCCCCTGCTGGCCCCGTCCCCTGCTGGCTGCGCCCCGCTCAGAGCTGCGTCTTCTCGCGCTTCGTCAGGTTGTACTGAGCAGCGATGGCGTTCCACAGCTTGGACGCCTGGTCCTTGGCCAGCGTCGCCTCGCCGCTCGCCCGGTTGCCCGCGGCGGTCTGCGGCGTGAGCCGGGCTTTGCCCTTGTGGCAGCCCTTCTTGCGGGCCACCTGGCCGGCCCAGGCCGCGTAGTGGTTGTCGGCCGAAGCGGACGACTTCCAGGCCTTGTTCAGCGCGGCGGTGAGCGCCGCGTGATCGGCCAGCTTGTCGACGGAGACGGTGCTCAACCGCGTCACCAGGCCGTTGCGCTGCTTCGCCGCCTCGCGCAGGTCCTTCGCCGCACCGGCCAGATTCGTGCAGCTCTTGGTGTCCTGGACCGCGCCGATGACCGAATCACGGCTGTTGTTGCTGTCCTTGAGCAGCGCGTCGAGCGCTACGGCCTGCTTCTTCGCCGGGTCGACGGCGGGCTTGTCCGGCTTCTCGTCGGCACCGCCCGCAGTGGCGGCGGCGCCCGGATCCTTGTCCTCGGACTTGTCGTCCCCGCCCGAGGTGAGCGCGGCCCCGGCGGCCAGCCCGGCCAGCGTGCACCCCGCCACGACGATGGCGATGAGGGCGATCGGGGACATCTTGCGCTTACGGTCCGCACCGCGCCGCGCGGCCCGCCCCTGCGGCTCATACGCCTCCGGGGCGGCCTGCTGCCCGTACGCCCCGGGAGCCGGCTGCGGCTGCGCCGGCTGCCCGTACGGGGGCTGCTGCGGCGGCTGGCGCGGCTGCTGTGCCTGGCGCGGCGGCTGGGGCTGTTGCTGACGCGGCTGCTGCGAGCCCGCAGTCGCCGGGTCGAAGCGCGGCATCTGCTGGGTGGCGGCCGGCCCCTCGGGCTCCTCCGGGGCCTCCGCCTTGAACAGCCCGTCGAACTCGGCGGGCGGCGGCCGGTCGCCGGGCATGCCGGGCCGTATCCCGAACGGTGCGGCGGCGGGCCGCGGCGGGTCCACCTCGGGCGGCATCCCGCGCCGGGAACCGGAGTTCTCCGGCGGGAGAGCGGCGGTGTACGGGGGAGGCTGCTGGGATCCCTGTGACTGCGGAGACCCTTGTGACTGTGGGGACACCTGGGGTGGAACGGGCCCGTGCGACGGAATGGGAGAGATCAACTGAGTTGCCTCAGCGCCGCTTTCGGGCGGCAGCGGGCTCGCCTGACCACCGGCCGAAGGCCCCGCCCGGTGCGCCCCGGGCACGGGCTGCATCATCTGCGTCGACTCGGAGTCCGACTCGGGCCGCCCCTGCTGGGCGCCCCACGGCGCGGGCACCGGGTTCTGCTGCCCGTACGACTGCCCCATCGGCGGCATCGGAGCCGAGCCGAAGGGCGGGATGAGCTGCGTGGCGTCGGAGTCCTGGGCCGCCGGTATCGGCGGGAGCATCTGCGTTTCGTCGGCGGCGGACATCTGCGGCGGCGGCATGTGGGGGTGCGGCTGCTGTGTCTGGGGCTGCTGTGTTTGGGGCGGGGGCATCTGGGGCGGAGGCGTCTGTGGCTGCGGCATCTGGGCCGGCGGCGGCGTGTAGTCCTGCCTGCCGTAGCCCTGGCTCTGGCCCTGGCTCTGGCCCTGCCCCTGCCCCTGCCCCTGCTGGCCATGGTTCTGTCCGGGGTCCTGCTGGCCGTACCCCAGCTGGCCGTATCCCTGCTGACTGTGGCCCTGCTGGCCTTCGTACGTGTAGCCCGGCTGGGCCTGGGGCTGCTGCTGGGCTGCGTGCGGCTGCGCCGGGGGTTGGGCCGGCTGATAGCCCTGCGGCAGCTGGCCTGACGGCATCTGCGCCTGGGGTATCGGCCCCGGCCCCTGGCCGTAATCCTGGCCGTAGCCCTCCTGGCCGTATCCCGGCTGGCTCTGCCCTTGCTGGCTCTGCCCCGGCTGGCTCTGCCCTTGCTGGCCGTAGCCCTGCTGCTGCCCGTATCCCTGCTGGCCGGGCGCTTGCTGCCCGTACCCCTGCTGCCCGTATCCCTGCTGGCCGGGCAGCGGCTGCCCGTACCCGTCGCTCTGTCCTCGGCCCTGCGGCAGCGGAAGAGGCTGCGAAGCGGGCGGGAGCGGCAACTGGGCGGGGATCAACGGGAAGGGGGACGCGGGGAGCGGCGTCAGCTCTCCGGGCGGGCCGGGAGTCGCCGTTCCGGCGTCCGGTCCCCAGGGTTGCCCCCACGGCTGCCCGGAGGCAGGCGCGGCCTGCTGATCGGGTACCCACGGCTCGCCGTGAGCGGGCAGCACGACGCCCTCGTGGGCGGGCTGGACCGCAGGTATCTGCGGGTCGTGGCCCTGTCCGCTGTGCGTCACCGGGACTCCTATTTATGCCGACCTTAAGGAACCGTCGGCCCACGCTACCGGGTCTCCGCACCGCTCAACCACGCTCACGTTCCGCGTTCCCGGAACCATCCACTCCGCATCAGGACATTCCCCCTGCCCCTCCAGCGCCCCGACCAGCCCAATCAGCAAGATCCACCCGCACTGCGGCCCGCCCGGACACCCCGCCCGGACACCCCGGCCGGGCGGACGAGCGGACCGGACAGCGGGACAGCCAGGCCGGATGAACAGACCGGGCAGCCAGACCGGGCAGCCATGCCGAGGGCGGGGTGGCCGCCGGCCAAACCCGGCAGCCACCCCGCCATCGGACCGCACGCTGTCGGACCCCGCGCTCTCAGGCCACGCGTCCGCAGCCCGCGCGCGCTCAGGAGCCCGCGCTCCGTCAGGCCGCGGCGACCTCCATCCGCGCCCCGAACTCCCGCACCACCGGCTCGTCCTGGTACGGCTCCAGGCGCTCCCTGAAGTCCTCCAGGTACTCCGCGCCCCGGTTCGAGCGCAGCCCGCTCAGCAGTTCCACCGCCTGCGTCCCCGTGTGGCACGCCTGCTCCACTTCCCGTTGCTGAACCTGCGCCGTCGCCAGCAGCACCAGCCCGATCGCCCGGCGTCGCACCCGCGTCTCCGGGTGCCCCGCGAGGGCTTCCTCCGCGCGGCGGCGCGCGGGCTCCGGCTGGCCGAGGTCCCGGTGGCAGTGCGCCAGTTCATCCGCGAGGTACGCCTCGTCGAAGTGCGAGATCCACACCGGGTCGTCGCCCTCGTCCGACGCGGCCTGCGCCCGCTCCATCGCCGCCGTCGCCCGCCCGGCCAGCACCTGGAACGCCCGTACGTCACCCATCAGCGCGTGCCCGCGCGCCTCCGCCGCACAGAACATCGCCTCCGCGCGCGGGGTGACCCTTCCGCGCGCCCCCTCCTGCGCGGCCCGCGCCAGCTGGGCGATCTCCCGCGGATTGCCCAGCTGGGCGGCGAGATGACTCATGCTCGCAGCGAGCACATAGCCGCCGTACCCACGGTCGCCCGCGGCCTGCGCCAGCCGGAGCGCCTGGATGTAATAGCGCTGCGCCAGCCCCGGCTGGCCGGTGTCGACGGCCATGTAGCCCGCGAGTTCCGTCAACCTCGCGACCGTGGCGAAGAGATCACGCCCCACGGCCTCGCGGTACGAGCCGGCGAGCAGCCCGGAGACGACGCTGTTGAGGTAGTGCACCACCACAGGGCGGACGTGCCCGCTCCCGTACTGGTGGTCCAGCGCGACGAGGGCGCTCGTCGTCGCCCGGACCGCGTCGACGTCGGACGGGCCGACCCGCGAACCCGCCGTACGGGCCACCTGGGTGTCCGCGCCGGTGATGAGCCAGTCGCGGCTGGGCTCGACGAGCGCCGACGAGGCGACCGTCGAGCCGCTCAGGAAGTCGCGCCGCCCCACGTCGCTGCGCCACAACTCGCAGACCTGCTCGATCGCGCCGACCACGGTGGGCGAGAACTGCAGCCCCACGCCGGACGCGAGGTTCTTGCCGTTGGCCATGCCGATCTCGTCGATCGTGACCGTACGGCCCAACTTGCGGCCCAGCGCCTCCGCGATGATGGCCGGCGCGCGACCGCGTGGCTGCTGGCCGCGCAGCCAGCGCGCGACGGACGTCTTGTCATAGCGCAGATCGAGCCCGTGCTCGATACCGCACATATTGACGCGTCGGGCCAAACCGGCGTTGGAACAGGCGGCTTCCTGGATGAGCGCCTGGAGTCGCTCGTTCGGCTGGCGTGCCACCAACGGCCTTGCGGCCATGTCGGACCCCCTAAGGATGCGGTGCGTTCACCGGGAACGCTGTCCCCAGTGATCATTGCCTTCTCAGTGGCTAGAAATGCAGAAGTTTCCTGCTATACCCGTCGCGTCACTCGATGCGGTGTTTCCGGATCGGGTGTTAACGATCCGGTGTCAGCGGGTCAGTGCGGTGCGCTGTGCTGTTCACGGAGTGCTGTTCAGTTCATGCCGTGCTGCTCATGCCGTGCTGCTCAGTGCGTTCTCCGAGGGCCGGACCTCTGGCCGGCAGCCTGTCGGCGGCCGCGTGGCGACCCCGTTACGCAGGGGCTACCCACCGATTACGCCGAGTCCTCATGCGCGCCCCCGCATCTGCATCCATGCGCCCCACATGGCGGAACGATGCGCCCGTGTCCGACCGAGCCCCTGGCCGTAACCCTTGGTGACAAGCGGAGTTGAGTTCTGCGTGGAAGAGACCCTCGGAGTCACAGCAGCCCCGCAGATCCCCAAGCAGCGCGGCGAGCAGCTGCTCGACACTGCGGTGCGTTACGCAGAAGAGCGGCATTGGGACGTGTTTCCCGGCACCTCGTTGGAAGAACACGGAGGCAGTGCGCCCCTCTGTTCGTGCGAGGCGGCCGACTGCCCCGTACCCGGCGCGCACCCCACCCGGCCGGACTGGGCGACCCAGGCCACCGGCAGCGCGGTGGCCGCCCGCCGCCTGTGGGCCAAGAGCCCCAATGCCTCGATCCTGCTGCCCACCGGCCGTACCTTCGACGCGATCGACGTCTCCGAGACGGCGGGCTGCCTCGCGCTGGCGCGCATGGAGCGGATGGACATCACGCTCGGGCCGATCAGCTGCACCCCGAACCGGCGGATGATCTTCTTCGTGCTGCCCGGCGCGGCCGTGAAGGTGCCCGACCTGATCCGCAAGGTCGGCTGGCCTCCCGCCACGATCGACCTGGTCACCCGGGGCGAGGGCGATTACGTGGTCGCCCCGCCGAGCCGTATGGGCACGCACGGTTCGGTGCAGTGGGCCCGCCGGCCCACCGCCGCCAACCGCTGGCTGCCGGACGCCGAGGAACTGATCAGCCCGCTCGCGTACGCCTGCGGCCGGGAAGCGGCGGCGGCCCGCGCGCGCTGAGGCCGAGCCGAGGAACTGAACAGCCCGCTCCCGTACGCCCGCTCCCGTACGCCGCCGGGAGCGGCGGCGGCCCGCGCGCTGAGGCCGAAGCGCCGGCCCGCGCCCGGGGATGAACCCCGTGCGCCGCGTGGTGAGCCGCGTGCGCCCCCGGCGAAACCGCTCCGCCTCCGGCTGCGCCCCCGTAACCAGGCCACCCGTATCGTGGGCCGCTGGACGGGGGCGCAACCGTTCCCGCGCGAGACGGGCGAGAGGCAGCACCAGTGGCACGGGACCGCGAGCACACCGACGCGACGGGCGAGGCGACCAGCGGGGCGGCGGGCGGGGCGATAGGCGACGCCGTCGCGGATACCGGCAGCACGGGCAGCACGGGCACCACGGGCACCACGAGCAGCAGCAGCGGCGGCGCCCCCGAAGCGACCGAAGCCGAAGCCCTGCCCACCCCCACCCCCGCCGTATCCGTACGCGGCCTCTGGAAGCGGTTCGGCGAGCAGGTCGCCGTCGCCGGGATCGATCTGGAGCTGCCCGCCGGGCAGTTCATCGGCATCGTCGGTCCGAACGGCGCCGGGAAGACCACCACGCTCTCCATGGTGACCGGCCTGCTGCGGCCCGACTCCGGGCAGGTCGTGATCGGCGGGCACGACGTCTGGCGGGACCCGGTCGCGGTCAAGTCGCGGATCGGCGTGCTGCCGGAGGGGCTGCGGCTCTTCGAGCGGCTGTCGGGCCGGGAACTCCTCGCGTACACCGGACGGCTGCGCGGCCTGCCGGGCGACGTCGTCGACCAGCGCGCCACCCAACTCCTCGACGTACTGGACCTGAGCGGCGCTCAGCACAAGCTGGTGGTCGACTACTCGACCGGCATGCGCAAGAAGATCGGGCTGGCGGCGGCGCTGCTGCACAACCCGGAAGTGCTGTTCCTGGACGAGCCGTTCGAGGGCGTGGACCCGGTGTCGGCGCAGACCATCCGCGGGGTGCTGGAGCGGTACACCGGCTCCGGTGCGACGGTCGTCTTCTCCAGCCATGTGATGGAGTTGGTGGAGAGCCTGTGCGACTGGGTCGCGGTGATGGCCGCCGGCCGCATCCGCGCACAGGGGCCGCTCGCGGACGTACGGGGTTCGGCCTCGTCGCTCCAGGAGGCCTTCCTCGAACTGGTCGGCGCGCATGACCGCGAGGCCGGGCAGACCCTCGACTGGCTGGGCGGCGGCGCCCGATGACCACCTCGCCGCACCCCCGCCCCGCCCCGCTCCTGGACCCCGTCCCGGTGACCGCCCCGGTGACCGCGACCATGCTCACCCCCGCCGCCTCGACCGCCGTCTTCGTCCGGCTGAAACTGGCGCTGCTGCGCAACGGCCTGCGTCAGTCCGCCGGCCGCAAGGCCGCCTACATCGCGTCCGTCGTCGCGACGCTGCTGGTGGCCGCGCTGCAACTGCTCGGCCTGATCGCGTTGCGCGGCAACGAACACGCCGCCGCGCTGGTCACCCTGCTGGCCGCGATCCTCGCCCTGGGCTGGGCCGTGATGCCGCTGTTCTTCCCGAGCGGCGACGAGACGCTGGACCCGACGCGGCTGGTGATGCTCCCGCTGCGCGCCGATTCGCTGATCGTCTCGCTGCTGGTCGCCTCACTCGTCGGCATCGGCCCGCTGTTCACCTTCGCGCTCGTCGTCGGCTCGGTCATCGCCGTGGCGCACGGTGTGGGCGCGGCGGTCGTCGGCGTGCTCGCCGCGCTGCTGACCGTGCTGGTCTGCGTGGCGCTGGCGCGCGCCGTCGCGACCGCCAACATCCGGCTGCTGACCAGCCGCAAGGGCCGCGACCTCGCGCTGCTCAGCGGCCTGATCATCGCCGTCGGCGCCCAGTTCGTGAACATCGCCGTGACGAAACTGTCCGGCCCCGAAGGGCTGTCGGTGCTGCAACCCGCCGCCGACGTGCTGCGCTGGGTGCCGCCCGCCGCCTCGATCGACGCCGTACGGGCCGCGAGCGAAGGCTCGTACGGGATCGCCGCGCTCCAACTCGCCCTGACGGCGGCGGCGCTCGTGCTGCTGCTGTGGTGGTGGCAGCGGAGCCTGACGAAGCTGATGACCTCCCCCGACTCCTCCACGCTGGCCGCCGCCGGCAAGCCGGACAAAGCGCGCGCCGCACTCCGCAGCGACGGCAGGGCCAGCGGCCTCGCCCGGCTGCTGCCCGCCGGCCGCACCGGCACGGTGTCGGAGCGCACGCTGCGCTACGCCTGGCGGGACCCCAAGGCGAAGGCCGCGTATGCGACCTCGCTGGCCATCGGGCTGCTGCTGCCGATCGTCAGCGCGGTGCAGGGCGGCGGCAGCGTCTACACGGGCTGCTGGGCGGCCGGACTGCTCGGCATACAGATGTACAACCAGTTCGGGCAGGACGGCTCGGCGTTCTGGATGGTCGCCTCGACGATCTCCTCGCCGCGCGACGCCTACCTCGAACTCCGGGGCCGCGTACTGGCCCTCGCGCTGGTCGCGGTGCCGTACGTGCTGCTGGTCATGATCGGCTCGGCGGCGCTGCTGCACCAGTGGAAGGCGTTCCCCGAGGCGCTCGGGCTGTCCCTCGGCCTGCTCGGCGCGCTGCTCGCGACGGGCGCGCTCGCCTCCGCACTCGTCCCGTACTCGATCCCGCAGGACAGCGGCTACAAGAACGTCGCGCCGGGGCAGGCCGGTCTCGCCTGGATCAGCATCCTGGGCGGCATGCTCACGGGCGCGGTGCTGTGCACGCCGCTGCTGGGCCTGACCATCTGGATGCACATCGCCGGCGCGCACGACTGGCTGTGGCTGGTGCTTCCGCTGGGCGCCGCGTACGGCCTGGGCATCACCCACCTCGGCCTCCGGCTCGCGGCCCCACGCACCGCCGCCCGGCTGCCGGAGATCCTGACGGCGGTCAGCAAGGGCTGAGCCGTACGCCCCGCATGCCCGCGCCCCGCATGCCCGCCGCACATCGTGGCGGGCATGCGGGGGTGCGGGGGTGCGGGGGTGCGTGCAGCCCACTCCCCGCCTCAGGCCGGGAGCACCCCCTCCAGAAAGGGTTCGACCGCCTCGCGCCAGCCGTCGGGCTGGTCCCACGGCACCAGGTGACTCGCGTCGGAAACCTCGGCGTAGACGCCCTGCGGGAGCACCCGCACCATCTCCTGCGCCTCCGCGCGCCCCAACTCGCCGTCCAGCCCGCGCACCACCAGCGTCGGGCAGCTGACCTGCGCGAGCTCCTCCCAGTGCGCGTCGTGCACCCAGGTCTCGCGGGCCATGAGCATCTGCCGACGGGAGAAGACCGGGCGCCAGCCGTCCGCGCGTTCGGCCATCACCTCGGCGTAGAACTCGCCTCGGGCGGGCCGGGGGCGCTCCAGGGTCGGGTCGTCCTCACCGAACCACTTCCGTACGTCCGCGAGCGTGGCGAAGGGCACCGGCCAGGACTTGAACCAGTCCGCCCACTCCCGCTGCGAGGCCGCTCCCAGCGCCGAGGCCCGCATGTCGCAGATGATCAGGGCCTGTACGAGGTCGGGGCGGCGGGCGGCGAGCTGCCAGGCCGTGAGCGCGCCCATGGCGTGACCGATGAGGGTGACGGGGGCCGCGCCGAGCTGCTCGACGGCGGCCTCGGCGTCGGCGACGTACGCGTCCCGGTCGAACGGGCCGTCGGCGGGTTTGTCGCTGCGCCCGTGGCCCCGCTGGTCGAGCGCGACGGCACGGTGCCGCGCGCCGAGCCAACGGGCGGTGCCGGACCAGTGCGAGGCCCTGCCCATCAGTCCGTGCAGTAACAGGATGCCGGGCGCCCGCTCGCCCTCCCGACCGTCCTTGGGCGGATCTGCGAACTCCCAGGCGACCAGCCGCACGCCGTCGGCTCCGGTCACGTCGATGCGTCGCACCATGTGTCCTGGCACCTCCATTCGGTCCTCGAACAGCCCCACACTATCGAACCCCTATTCGAATACACCGTCCTCGGGCACAACACCCCTCGTTCGAGTGACGCCGTTCCAGGGTTGACCGGCTCAGCCGAGGGGAGACATCGACCGGGAGGCGGACCTTTCGGGGAAGAAGGTCCGCGCGTGGCGACCCTGAGAGCTCGGGGCTCCGGGTCGGCACGGGGGGACATGGGGAGGCGGGGCCCCGGCGATGAACAGCGCCGGGGCCCTCGCTGTCGGCAGCCAAACCGACAAAAAACCAACCCCACGGACTCACGAGAGTCCCCTCCCCCGACCTGGAGGGCGCGCGGACCGGGCCTCGAAACCACCCCAGCCTCGGCCGCAGGCCATCTGTGCATGTGGGCATATGCGTCAGCGACAGGGTCGCATGCCGATGGCGCAGGCGCTCGTATTCCGCCAACTCCGATACGGAATGAGCCTGTTCGTATAGCTCGCGCGGACCGCCCGGTTCACCGAGGAGCCGCGCGGCCGTCGCCCACCGGAACATCAAATTCACACACGCGTGCACATGCTCCCTGGCGGGCGGGGCAACAGCCTCCCGCCCGAAGGACGCGTAACCCCGGGGGTACCTCCCGGACGGGGCCCGGGGGAAAACCTGCCGGTCACGGCACTACCGCTTGGCGACGAACACATGCGAGGCGACGTCCGCCGACAGCTCGGCGGCCTCGCCGCTGCTGCCGATCAGGATTCCGCCGGCCGATTCCGTCACGCTGACGACCGAGCCCGGCTGCACCCCGGCCCGGCGCAGGGTGTACATCAGCTGCGCGTCCGTCTGGATGGGCTCGCCGATGCGGCGCACGACCACGGTCTTGCCTTCGGTGCCCGGGTCGAGGTCGACCAGGCTGACCATGCCCTCGTTCAGGAACGGGTCCGCCTCGACCTTCTCGCCCAGCTCCTCCAGCCCGGGGATCGGGTTGCCGTACGGCGACTCGGTCGGGTGCCGGAGCAGTTCCAGCACGCGGCGCTCCACCGCCTCGCTCATGACGTGCTCCCAGCGGCAGGCCTCCGCGTGCACCTGCTCCCACTCCAGGCCGATCACGTCGACCAGCAGGCACTCGGCGAGCCGGTGCTTGCGCATCACGCGGGTCGCCAGCCGGCGGCCCTCCTCGGTGAACTCCAGGTGCCGGTCGCCCGCGACCGCGACCAGGCCGTCGCGTTCCATCCGCGCCACTGTCTGGCTGACCGTCGGGCCGCTCTGATCGAGCCGCTCCGCGATCCGGGCGCGCATCGGGACCACACCTTCCTCTTCGAGCTCCAGGATGGTGCGGAGATACATCTCCGTGGTGTCGATCAGTCCGGACATGCGTGCCCCTCGATAAGTCGTGCGGTGGCCCCGCACCCAATTCTGACGCATCCCACGGACAACCGTGTCCCGCCGACTCCCCGCCGTCTTGACAGCCCACTGGTCCAGACCGCAACGTGATCCGCGCCACCCCTGTTTTCAGCCCCGATGACACCCCGCATCCACCCAGGAACGCACTGACGGAAGGCACCCGCAGCGATGAGCGAGAGCAAGCTGGCCGGGCAGTACTTCGACGCCGCCATCGATCTGCTCCGGCAGGTCCGCGACGCGGAAGCCGAGAACATCGGCACCGCCGGCGACATGATCGCCGAGACCGTGGAGGCGGGCGGCCGGCTCTTCGCGTTCGGCGCCGGCCACTCCTCGCTCGCCGCCCAGGACATCGTCTACCGCGCGGGCGGCCTGGCCCTGATGAACCTGCTGGCCGTCCCCGGGGTGGTGGGCGTGGACGTCATGCCGGCCACCCTCGGCAGCGCCCTGGAGCGGGTGAACGGGCTGGCCGGGGCCGTCCTCGACACCAGCCCCGCGCGGTCCGGCGACGTCTTGATCATCATCTCGCTGTCCGGCCGCAACTCACTGCCGGTGGAGATGGCGATGAACGCGCGCGCCCTGGGGCTGAAGGTCATCGGCGTGACCTCCGTCGCCTACGCCGACGGCACCAAATCGCGGCACCCCTCCGGTACGTACCTCAAGGACCACTGCGACCTCGTGCTGGACAGCAAGATCCCGGTCGGCGACGCGGAGCTGACCGTGGAGGGCATCGACGCCCCGTTCGCCCCCGCCTCGACCGTCGTCACCAGCGCTCTGCTGCAAGCCGTCATGGCGACGGCTGCCGGCGCGCTCGCCGCGCGCGGCATCGACCCGCCGCTGTTGCGTTCCGGCAATGTCGATGGGGGCCATGAGTGGAACGGCCGGGTGATGACGGAGTACCGCGACCGGATCTTCTTCCGGCATTAGCGCGTGGCCTGACGGCATCGGCCCGGCGCGTCAGCCCGCCGCCCGGCGCGTCACCCCTCCGCCCGGAACGCCACCCGGAGCGTCAGCCCGCCCCCCGAAACGCCACCCGGACCGTCAGCCCGCCGCCCGGACTCGCCGTAGCCGTGGCCCTTGCCCCGTGCGCGCGGGCGATCGAGGCGACGATAGACAGGCCCAGCCCCGCCCCCTCGCCCGGCGCGTGCCGCCGCTCCCGCACACGTCGGAACGGCTCGAAGAGGTGCGGTACGGCCTCGGGCGGCACACCCGGGCCGGTGTTCGAGACCTCCAGGCCGTACGGGCCGACCCCGACCCATACGGTGCCGCCCGGGTGGTTGTAGCGGATCGCGTTGCCGACCAGGTTGTGGACGAGATGGTCCAGCAGCACGGCGTCGCCCTGCACGGTCAGCGGGCGCACCGAGGTCTCGACGGTGAGCCCGCGCTCCGCCGCCTCCTGAGCGAGCGCGTCCGTCACCGTCACAGCGATCTCGTCGAGCGCGGTCGGCATCGGCCGTTGCAGCCCCTGGTCGCTGACCGACAACAGCAGCAGGCCCTCGATGAGGTGCTCGCTGTCGTCGGCGACCTCGATCAGCTTGTCCCTGATCCGGGCGACCCGCCGAGGGTCCGGCTCGCCCGCGAGGCCGATCTCGGCGGCGGCCCGCTGTACCGCGAGCGGCGTGCGCAGCTCATGCGCGGCATTGGCCGCGAAGCGCTGTTGCGCCGAGACCAGCTGTTCTATCCGGCCCAGCATCGCGTCGAAGGTGTCGGCCAGCTCCTTCAGCTCGCCCGGCGGGGCCTTGAGGCCGATGCGCTCGTGGAGGTTCTCGCCGGACAGCCGCCGCGCGCTCGCGGTGATCACCCCGACGGGCCGCAGCACCCGCCCGGCCATCCACCACGCCAGCGCGACGGACACCAGGGCGAAGACGAGCAGCGCGACGCCCGAGACGGTCAGCAGGCTGTTCAGCGCGGCGTGCTCGGCGGCGTCGCTGGCGTTCCGGGTCACCCTCTTCAGTGCCACGCCGTCGAACGTCATCCCTTGGGACACCGACGGGTCGCCCGGCCGCACCGGGGACGGCGGGTACGGGGACGGCGGGTACGCAGATGACGGGTCCGGGTACGCCGGGGACGAATACGCCGGGCCCGGGTACCCCGGGGACGAGTACGGCGGAGGGAGCGTCGCGGCGGGCGGCTCGGCCGTGCGCCCGGTGGAGTACCCCGGCGAGGGCTCGGTGGGAAGCAGGTAAGGCGGCCGGTCGAGGGGGCCGTACGGCTCCGTGGGCCGGGACGAGCCGAACTGCTGCGCGGGCACGGCCGTGGTGACGGCCGAGTTGATGTTGGAGTACAGGCCCTGCCTGACCAGCACATAGACCACCGTCATCAGGATCGCCCCGGCCAGCACGAGCAGCCCGCCGTACAGCGCGGTCAGCCGCGCGCGCTCCCCTCGCGGCAGCAGCCGCCGCCAGCCGGTCATGGTCCTGGTCATCCGTGGTCACCCATGCGCTCGGTCCCCGTACGGCCGGTCCCGCCCCCGATCCGGTACCCCGCCCCCGGCACCGTCTCCACCACGGCCGGCTCGCCGAGCTTGGCGCGCAGCTTGCTCAGGACGACCCGGACCGCGTTGGTGCGGTAGCTGGTGTTCTCCGCCCAGACCTGCTCGATGAGGTCCTCGCCGCTCACGACCGCGCCCTCGGCCCTCATCAGCACCTCCAGCACGGCGAACTCCTTGCGGGACAGCGCCAGATAACGCCCGTCCCGGCCCGCCTGCCGCCGTGCGGTGTCCAGCACGAGGCCCGCCCGTTCGATGACCGGGGGCAACGCGGGGCGGGCGCGGCGGCCCAGCGCCAGCACCCGGGCGAGCAGTTCGTCGTACGCGAACGGCTTGGTCAGGTAGTCGTCCGCGCCCAGCCCCAGGCCCGCGACCCGCTCCCGTACGGTCCCGGCGGCGGTGAGCATCAGGACGCGGGTGAGCAGCCGCTGCTCGACGACGCGGCGGCACACCTCGTCCCCGTGGATGTGCGGCAGATCGCGGTCGAGCACCAGCACGTCGTAGTCGCCCAGCTGAAGCTTGCGCAGCGCCTCTACGCCGTCCGGGGCGATGTCGACCGCGATCGCATCGCGGCGCAGCCCCTCGGCGATCATCTCGGCGAGGAATTCCTCGTCCTCCACTACCAGCACTCGCATGGGCCCTGTGTACCCGAAGTGGACCTTTCGCCGATGTAAGCGACTCCGTTGAGAGAAACGAAATGCCGCTCCTCGGCACGCTCTCGTAGGCAACCGGACCACGTAGGCAACCGGACCGCATCGGCAAATGGGAGAACGTCCATGAAAACCCTGAAGCCCCACGCGCGCAGCGCCGCCATAGCCGGCGGCTTCGTCGCACTCGCCCTGTTCACCTCGGCCTGCTCGGGCTCCTCCGGCGGGTCCGACAGCGGTGACGGCGGAGGCGGCGGCGGCAGCAGCAGCGGCAAGGGCAAGGGCAAGCAGAGTGACCAGGCGCTGAAGCACCGCAAGTGTCTGCGCGAGAACGGGCTCGACGTGCCGGACCCCAAGCCGGGCCAGGACAACCGGGGGATCGCCATCAACGGCGACGGCATGAGCAAGGAAAAGATGGAGAAGGCCATGAAGGCCTGCCGGAGCAAGGCGCCCGGCGGCGGCGGAAAGATCACGCAGGCCGACAAGGACAAGGCGCTGAAATTCGCGCGGTGCATGCGCAAGAACGGCGTCGACATGCCGGACCCCGAGTTCAGCGGCGGGGGCGGCTCGGTCAAGGCCAGGCCGATGCCGAAGGGCGCCGCGCAGAAGAAGTTCGAAAAGGCCAACAAGGCCTGCGAGAGCGTCACCCGGTGAAGCGCCGCAGAGTCGTCATCGCCGCCGTGGTGATCCTCGCCGTGGCGGGCGGCGGTGTCGCGGTCACCGCGCTCGCGGCCCCGGACAAGCAGGGGGTACGGCGGGACTCGGGCCTCCCCCCTGCCACCGCCCCGCTCCAGCGCGGCGACCTCAGCGACAGCACCCAGGCCGAGGGCACCCTCGGCTACGCCAAGGAGCGCAAGCTCAACGCGGGCGCCGCCGGCATGCTGACCTGGGTCAGCGGCAGCGGCTCCACGGCCGGCCGCGACGACCGGCTGTACGAGGTCGACGGCAAGCCGGTACGGCTGATGTACGGCACCGCGCCGATGTACCGGACGCTCAAGACCGGCGACAAGGGCGACGACGTCGAGCAGCTGGAGGCCAACCTCCGCGACCTCGGCTACGGCGGCTGGCTCACCGTCGACGGGACGTACACCTCCGGCACCGCCGACGCGGTCAAGCGCTGGCAGAAGGCGCACGACCTGCCGCAGACCGGCCGCACCGGCATGGACCAGATCGCCTTCTCCTCAGGCCCGGTACGGATCAAGGCGACCGGCGCGGCCGTCGGCGACCAGGTGGCCCCCGGCAACCCGGTGCTGACCACCACCGGCTCGCAGCGCGTCGTGCAGTTCGCCCTCGACGTCGCCGAGGGCAAGCTCGCGAAGACCGGCACCAAGGTGACCGTCTCGCTGCCGGACGGCAGCACCGCGCGGGGCAAAGTCTCCGCCGTCGGCAAGACCGCCAAGCCGGGCAGCGATCCGCAGGACAAGACGCCGAAGATCAACATCACCGTCGCCTTCGACGACCCGGCCGAGGTCAAGGGCTTCGACCAGTCCCCCGTCACCGTCAACCTCACCGGCGAGACCCGTGAGGACGTGCTCTCCGTACCCGTCAACGCCCTGCTGGCGCTGCCCGGCGGCGGCTTCGGCCTCCAGGTCGTCGCACACGGCAAGGCCCGCGAGGTCAAGGTCGAGCTGGGCATCTTCGGTCAGGGCCGGGTCGAGGTCACCGGCAGCGGGCTGCGCGCGGGCATGAAGGTCGGGGTGCCGTCCGTATGACGGATATAAGCGATCTGGGCGAGATGAGCGACCCGGGAGCCCGCCACACTGATGTTGCCCGGGCTGACGCTGCCCAGGCTCACGTTGCCCGGGCTGATGCCGTCGTCGAACTGCTGGGTGTCACCAAGGAGTACCCGGGCGGCGTCGCCGCGCTGCGCGGGGTGGATCTCCGGATCGAGCAGCGCGAACTGCTCGCCATCGTCGGCCCGTCCGGCTCCGGCAAGTCCACCCTGCTGCACATCGTCGGCACCCTGGACCGCCCCACGGTCGGCACGGTCGCCATCGCGGGCCACGACGTCGCCACGCTGACCGACCGCAAACTGTCCGCGCTCAGGGCCCAGCACGTCGGCTTCGTCTTCCAGGCGTTCCACCTCGTGCCCGGCCTCAGCGCGCGCGACAACGTCGCCGAGGGGCTGCTCTACTCCGGGCTGCCGCGCGCGGAGCGCCGTAAGCGCGCCGCCGTCGCGCTGGACCGGGTCGGTCTCGCGGACCGGATGAGACACCAGCCGCACGAGCTGTCCGGCGGCCAGAAACAGCGGGTCGCCATCGCCCGCGCGGTCGTCGGCGAGCCGGACCTGCTGCTCGCCGACGAGCCGACCGGAGCGCTGGACTCCGCCTCGGGCGCGGCCGTCATGGAACTGCTCCACGACCTCAACCGGGAGGGCGCGACCATCGCGGTCATCACGCACGACGCCGAGATAGCCGACCAACTGCCCCGGCAGGTACGCATTCGGGACGGCCGGATCGTCGCGGACGGACGTGCCGACGGGCGGCTGGACGGGCGGCTGGACGGGCAGGCGTACGAGCGGCTGGCCGCGCGCGCCGGAACGGCTGACGTGGAGTCCGCCGCAGGCAGCGCCGCCGGGGCTGATGCCTCATGAATCCGCTTCAGGAGGAGCCGGGGGGCGCATCCGGGAAGCGCACGCGCTCCCTGCGTTCCCGCTCGCGCCCCCACTCGCGGCTCGTCCCGGCCCGGCTGAGTGTCCGCGACGTGCTGCATGTCGGGTCGGCCGGGCTGCGCAGCCGTCCGATGCGCGTCGTGCTGTCCGCGCTGGGGATCGCGATCGGCATCGCGACGATGATCGCCGTGGTGGGGATCTCGTCCTCCAGCAAGGCGCAGCTCATGCGGCAGTTGGACCGGCTGGGCACCAACATGCTCGTGGTGAGCCCCGGCGAGGGGATGTTCACCGGTGAGGACGTCAAGCTCCCAAAGGACGCGGTCGGCATGATCGGCCGGATCGAGGGCGTCGAACAGGTGGGCGCCACCGCCGACTTGAAGCAGTCGGTCCGGCGTTCGGAGAAGATCTCCGAGGACGAGACCGGCGGCATCACCGCCAAGGCCACCACCGAGGAACTGCTCAAGACCCTGCGCGGCCGGGTCGACCGGGGCAGCTGGCTCAACCGGGCCACCGGCCGCTACCCGTCGGTCGTGCTGGGGCACGTCGCCGCGCAGCGCCTAGGCATCACCGCGCCCGGCCAGCAGATCTACCTCGGCGACCGCTACTTCACCGTCGCGGGAATCCTCGACAAGCTGCCGCTCGCGCCCGAGATCGAGCGCTCGGCCCTGGTCGGCTGGACCGGAGCCCAACGGCTGCTCGGCTTCGACGGCCACCCCACCGCCGTCTACGAACGGTCCAGCGACGCGACGGTGAGCGCCGTCCGCAAGGTGATCGGCTCGACGGCCAACCCGGAGAACCCGCAGAACGTCGAGGTGACCGACCCCTCCTCGGCCCTCCAGGCCAAGGCCGCCACCGAGGGCGCGTTCACTGACCTGCTGCTCGGGCTGGGCGGCGTGGCGCTGCTCGTCGGCGGCGTCGGGGTCGCCAACACCATGATCATCTCGGTGCTGGAACGCCGCTACGAGATCGGCCTCCGCCGCTCCTTCGGCGCGACCCGCGGCCAGGTCCGGATCCAGTTCGTCACGGAGTCGCTGCTGCTGTCCGGCCTGGGCGGGGTGGCGGGCGTCATCCTCGGCTCCCTCGCCACGGGGGTCTTCGCGACGGCGGGCGGGCTGCCGTGGGTGGTGCCGCCCTGGGCGGTGGCCGGCGGCTTCGGGGCGACGCTGGTGATCGGCACGGTCGCGGGGTTGTATCCGGCTGTACGGGCTGCGCGGCTGCCGCCGACGTTGGCGTTGTTGGCGGTGTAGTGGGCTCGGCGCGGTGGGCTCGGCTCGCGGTGGGCTCCGCCCGGCCGGTGGACGGTGTCCTCAATCGGCCGGGGGCACCTCCCGGCCGAAGGCTGGGGGAGGGCTGGGGGAGCACTGGGGGAAGGCTGAATTCAGCCCGTCGGGGGCACCCCCGGACGAACTCCGGCGGAGGTTGAGGACAGCGCCAAGTCGAGCGCCGCCGCGACCCGGACCGCGACGTCCTCCGCGTACACCGCGTCCGAACGGTCGAACGCGCGGCGGGTCGGGCCGCGTAAGAAGGTCGCCACACCCAAGGTCCGGCCCCGGCTGCGCAGCACCACGCACAGCCCGTACACCGTGCCGTACGGCCATTTCCGCGCCGCCGCCCAGCCCCCGGGATCAGCCGGAGGGGCGGCGGCAGCGGCTGCGCCGGCGTCAGTCCCCGCGCCCGCGCCGGCGTCAGTCCCCGCGCCCGCGCCGGCGTCAGTTTCCGTGCTGCCCGCAGAGCCCCCGTCGGCGGAGCCGGCGCCGGCCCCGGATCCGCTGCCCGCCCTCGCCGTCGTCGTCGTCGGGCTCGCCGCCCGTACCGAGCCGCAGCGTTCGACCGCCAGGAGGGCCGGGTGCCCGTCCGGGTAGCGCAGGGGGATGCCGGTCGATTCGATCGGCAGGCACGGGCCCGGCGAGCCGACCGGCGTCGCCGCGGCCCGTACGAGCCGGAGCGGGCCCTCGGCGCTGTCCGCCGCATCCCCCAGCGCGGCCCCGGCAGCCGCGTCGGCGTCCGGCACCGGGGAGCGCGGCTCATCCGCAGCCGGTGGTGCGGCTTCCGCCTGCGCCGTCACGTCCGCCGCCGACTCCGCGAACACCAAGTCGATCAGCGCATGGTCGGCGAAGCCCACCAGCGCGAAGTCCAGATAGACCGTGGCCGCTTCCATCGGGTCCTCGCACTCCGCGGCGGAACGCCCCGCCCGGTACAGCTGATTGCCCCGGAAGCGCAGTTGGGAGCCCTGCTGCTCGATCCCCTTGACCTCGGTCACGTCGTGGAAGAACCAGCTCACCCCCAGCGGCACCGGCTCCTCGGCGAGCGGAGAGGCGAGCCGCAGGAAACTGCTGCGCCAACAACGCCGTCGCCCCACCCCGCCGACACCACCAGACCCACCGGACCCACCCGCCTCACCACCCCCGCCGTCATCCCGCAGCGTCACCCACAGCTCGATCGGGGCGGGTGGCGCGCCCTGCGCCAATACATGCTGGAGGGCGCTCTCCAGCTCCTCGACGCCCTGGTCGAGCAGTTCCCCCAGGGGGCGCCCGAGCAGCTTCGTGCGCCCCGCGCCGAGCGCGCGCGCCGCGAAGGCGTTGACCACCGCGGGACGCAGATCGGCGTCCACGAGCACCACGCCCCAGGACGCGTCCTCGAACAAAGCCTCGCTGAGCGCGATCGAACGCTCCAGGTCGATCTGCGTGTGCACCTCGCTGAACGCGCAGTACACGCCCGCCGGTCGGCCGTCCGCGCCCCGTACGCCCGCCGATTGGGTACGGACCAGTACCCGGCCGCCGTCCTTCGTGAGCAGCGCGAACTCGTGCACCTGGCGGCCGGGGGCGTGCATCGCGCCGAGCAGCCGCGCCTGCACCTCGTCGGCGTCGGCGCTGCGCACCGCCCAGCCCGCCAGGCCCGGCCTGCCGACCGCTTCCTTCGCCGACCAGCCGAGGATGTGCTCGGCCTCGCGATTCCAGTGGGTGACGACCCCCTCGGCGTCGAACGCGCACAGCGCGGCGTCCATGCCGTCGAGGAGCGCGGCCAGCAGATCGGAGTCGTCACCGTCCGATGGAGCGGAATGAGTGGCGCCGGAACGCTGGGAAGGAGTCACAGCACACCCCTTGCTGGACGCGGCTGAACCTGCGGCATGTCAGGCATCTCTCGCACGTTTCCCACGTCGGATCATTGAACTCGAACGTGACCCAGCCCACACCGCATTCGCCGAAATCTTTGCCGCTCATAAATTCGCTTGTGACGCCCGGGGCCGATTCCTAAGCTATTGAGCACACGAGAAGGGAGGTGGTTCGGCAGATGTTTACAACCCGGACGCGTGAGGTGACTGCGGGCTGACGGCCCGTCGTCGCGCTCTTGCGCAGCGCCGCGCCAGCGTGCGATCCAGGTACGCAGCCGGCCAATCCCCATGCAGTCACCCGACCCGCGGGCTCGCCGATTCGTCCGATCGGCCCGTCGACGCCGCACGGCGCCGAGGGAGCAGGCCCGCGGGTCGCCTGCTGCCCGCCCTGGCCAAGGGCCCAGGGGCAGCCCCACCAGCGGCTACGGGCAGAGCCGCTCGATCCGCCAGGCGGCAGCGACCGTGAGGTCGACCGCCTCGTCGGCCCCCGCGCCCGCCCCGGTTCCGGCCGTTTCCTCCCGTACGTAGCGGAGCCGGTCGTGCAGCCGGTTGTCGCGGCCCTGCCAGAACTCCATGGAGTCCGGCACGACCCGGAAGCCGCCCCAGTGCGGTGGCGCCGGGACCTGCTCGCCCTCCGGGTAACGGACGACCAGCTCCTCGTACGCCCGGTCCAGCTCGGCCCGTGAGGCGACGACCGTCGACTGCGCGCTCGCCCACGCGCCGAGCTGCGAGCCATGCGGACGGCCGCGGAAGTACGCGGCCGTCTCATCGCGGCCGATGCGCTCCGCCGTGCCGCCGATGATCACCTGGCGGGCGATCGGGTGCCAGGGGAAGAGCAGCGAGATATGGGCGTTCTCCGCGAGATCGCGGCCCTTGCGGGAGGCGTAGTTGGTGAAGAAGACGAAGCCGCGCGCGTCGTACTGCTTCAGCAGCACGGTGCGCGAGCTGGGGCGGCCCGCCGCGTCCGCGGTGGAGACGACCATCGCGTTCGGCTCGTGCAGGCCGCTCTGGCCGGCCTGGGTGAACCAGCGCGCGAACTGTTCGTGCGGGCTGTCCGCGAGATCGCTCTCGTCCAGACCCTCGGCCCGGTACTGGGCGCGCATCGCGGCCGGGTCGAACTGCGGCCCGGGACCTGCCTCGGCCCCGGAGAAGTCGGCCGGCGCGACGGGCGCGGCGGCCCCCGCGGCGCCGGAGGAGGCGAGGGATTCCGCGGCCGGGGACGAAAACGGCGAGTCGGAGGGCGAAGGGGCGGCGGGGCGAGATGAATCGGCTTGTCGCACGTCCACATCTTGCAGCATGGGCCTCTCAGGCCCACACGTCGGGCCCACACGTCCGCCGAGTCTGCCCCCGAGTCGGAGCGGGTAATCCCCCCGGGCTCGATTGGCGCAGTGTGCCGCTTATCACGCTTCCGCGCACCGGCGGAACCCGCCAAAATCATTGGCTGGGGCACTGTGGCCTGCGGACACCGAGAGATATCGTGTCCGACCTATAGCGCCCCGAACGACCCGCACCGAGCCGTACCGAGTCGTACGAGTCGTACTGAGCTATACCGACCGGCACCACACCGCAGCACCACGCACCACACCGCAGCACCCGCACCACTCCGCACCGAGGCGAACCGTCAACACACCCGGTTCGCCCGATCGCAGGACGCGTCCCCCTCGCGGGCCTGCCAACCCGTGGTTGGGTGACCACCGCCCTCGCGGGGCATCACCGGGGTGACCGATACGGACCGCGAGCCGTTTCGTACAGCCGCGTAACCGTCTCGACATCGTGAGACCTTGACACCTTGGTCACAAGCCGCATGTCGACCACATCATGAGGAGCCGCCTGATGTCCGACTTCGTACCCGGACTCGAAGGAGTCGTCGCGTTCGAAACGGAGATCGCCGAACCCGACAAGGAAGGCGGCTCGCTCCGCTATCGGGGCGTAGACATCGAAGATCTGGTGGGCCACGTCTCCTTCGGGAACGTCTGGGGCCTGCTGGTGGACGGTGCCTTCAACCCGGGCCTGCCGCCCGCCGAGCCGTTCCCGATCCCGGTCCATTCCGGTGACATCCGCGTGGACGTCCAGTCCGCGCTCGCCATGCTGGCGCCCGTGTGGGGCCTCAAACCGCTCCTCGACATCGACGAGGCCACCGCGCGCGACAACCTCGCCCGCGCCGCCGTCACCGCCCTCTCGTACGTGGCGCAGTCCGCGCGCGGCCAGGGCCTGCCGATGGTGCCGCAGCGCGAGATCGACAAGGCGCAGTCCGTCGTCGAACGGTTCATGATCCGCTGGCGCGGCGAGCCCGACCCGAAGCACGTCGCCGCCGTCGACGCCTACTGGACGTCGGCCGCCGAGCACGGAATGAACGCCTCCACCTTCACCGCCCGCGTCATCGCCTCGACCGGCGCGGACGTCGCCGCCGCACTGTCCGGCGCGGTGGGCGCCATGTCCGGCCCGCTGCACGGCGGCGCGCCCTCCCGCGTGCTCGGCATGATCGAAGAGATCGAGCGCACCGGCGACGCCAAGGCGTACGTCAAGCAGGCGCTCGACAAGGGCGAGCGCCTGATGGGCTTCGGCCACCGCGTCTACCGCGCGGAGGACCCCCGGGCGCGCGTGCTGCGCCGCACGGCCAAGGAACTCGACGCACCGCGCTACGAGGTCGCCGAGGCCCTGGAACGCGCGGCCCTCGACGAACTGCACGCCCGTCGTCCCGACCGGGTGCTGGCCACGAACGTGGAGTTCTGGGCGGCGATCATCCTCGACTTCGCCGAGGTCCCGGCGCACATGTTCACCTCGATGTTCACCTGCGCCCGCACGGCGGGCTGGTCGGCGCACATCCTGGAACAGAAGCGGACGGGACGCCTCGTACGGCCCTCCGCCCGCTACGTCGGGCCGGGGACGCGGAGCCCGCAGGCGGTCTCGGGGTACGAGGACATCTCGCACTGAGTCGCGCGCGCTGAGCCGCATTGACTCGCGCTGACTCGCGCTGAGCGGGCGGGCTGATCGGGCCGGGGCGGATTCAACCGGTCCGGTCCGGCCCGGACCGCGCGCGTTCATCCCGCCGCATCGAGCGCCGGCGACATCGGCCTGAGCCGCTGTCGCCGGCGCTTCGCGTTGTACGGGCGGGCCGGCTGCCCCGTCAGGCCCACGGCTGCCCGGCCACCCCGTGCTACGGGCTACGGGCTACGGGCTACGGGCTACGGGCTTAGGGGCTACGGGTTAAGGGTTAAGGGTTAGGGGGCTGCGGGGGCTGCGGGCCCCGTAGCTGCTCAACGCCGCGCGCCCAGCGCCCCGTCGAGCAGCCCCGCCCAGTGCGCGATCACGCCCTCGCGCCTCGGGCCGTCGTCCGTCAGCAGGTTGGCTAGGCCCAGGCCGCGCGCCATGTCGAGTACGCCCTGCACGGTCTCCCGGACGCCGGGCGCCCGCTCGTCGGCCCCCAGCAGCTCCACCGCGATGCGGTGGGTCTCCCGGCCGACCCGGGCCTCCAGGTCCGTCACGCGCGGGCGCAGCTGATCCTCGTTCGAGGCGGCCACCCACAGGTGCAGGGCCGCGCGGAACAGCGGCCCTGTGTAGAGCCCGACCAGCGCCTCGACGACGGCTCGCGTCCTGGCCGCCGAACCGGCCGGCGGCAGATCGCGGGCGAGGCCGAGCAGAGCCGCCGAGCGCTCCTCGGCGACGTGTTCCACCGCCGCCGTGAAGAGATCCTCGCGGGTCGGGAAGTGGTGCTGCGCGGCGCCGCGCGAGACGCCCGCGCGCTCCGCCACGACCGTGACGGTGCTCCCGCTCCAGCCGCGTTCCGCGAGGCACGCGACGGCCGCCTCCAGCAGCCCCTGGCGGGTGGCCCGGCTGCGGTCCTGCTTGGGCTCCGTCGCCCTGGCCGCCCGGGCCGGGGCTGCGGCCGACGCGGGCGCTGCGGTTGAAGCGCTGGTCACCTTGGTCCTGGTCACCTTGGTCGTTGCGACCATGCGGGGTCCCGTCGTTCGAGGAAGGCGGTCATGCCCTCCCGGGCCTCCTCGGAGGCGAAAAGGCGTGCGGATTGCTTCGCGAGATCATCGGTGTCCCGGTCGAAGGTACGCAACACCTCGGCGTTGACCAGGCGTTTCGACTCCGCGAGACCCTGCGGTGAGGCCCGCCGCAAGCCGTCCAGGATAGGTGCCAGGGCGGCGGCTGTGCCGTCCGCGCCTTCCTCGGCGGTCGCCAGCGTCACCAGTCCGATCCGGGCCGCCTCGACCGCGTCGAACCGTTCGCCGGTCAGGTAGTAGCGGGCCGCCGCGCGCGGGTCGAGGCGCGGCAGCAGCGGCATCGAGATGACAGCGGGCGCCAGCCCGAGCCGGGACTCCGTGAACGCGAAGCTCGCCCCCGGCCCCGCCACGGAGATGTCGCACGCCCCGAGCAGCCCGAGGCCCCCCGCCCGTACATGCCCGCTGACCATGGCCAGCACCGGCTTGGGCAGCTCGACGATCGTCCGCAACAGCCGCGCGAGCCCGAGCGGCCCGGACACGGGGGCAGCCTCCGGCCCTGCTGTGGATGCCGCCCCCGCGCCCCCGGCCGCGCCGGCCTCCGCCAGGTCCGCGCCCGCGCAGAACGTATTGCCCGTGTGCGTGAGCAGCACCGCTCGGGTGCCGTCGTCCCGCGCGGCTGCCGCCAGCCCCTCGTACAGCTCGGTGACGAGCCGCGCGGACAGCGCGTTGCGGTTGTGCGGGGAGTCGAGCGTCAGCGTACTGATCCCCCGGTCGTCGGCGCGGTGCACGAGGGGCGGGGCATCAGCCATGGTGACGCTCACTTTCGGAGACGGGGGCGGCAGGTTGTTGACGTGCGGCACGGGCCTGATCAGTACGACTTGGGCAGCCCCAACGACTGGTGCGACACATAGTTGAGGATCATCTCCCGGCTGACCGGCGCGATCCTCGCCACCCGCGCCGCCGTGATCAGCGTCGCCAACCCGTATTCGCTGGTCAGGCCGTTGCCGCCAAGCGTGTGCACGGCCTGGTCCACCGCCTTCACGGCCGCCTCCGCAGCGGCGTACTTCGCCATGTTCGCCGCCTCGCCCGCGCCCATGTCGTCGCCCGCGTCGTAGAGGTAGGCGGCCTTCTGCATCATCAGCCGGGCCAGCTCCAGCTCGATGTGCGCTTGCGCGAGAGGGTGCGCGATCGCTTGGTGCGCGCCGATCGGGTCCTTCCAGACCTGGCGTGTACGGGCGTAGTCGACGGCCTTCGACAGCGCGTATCGCCCCATCCCGAGCGCGAACGCGGCGGTCATGATCCGCTCGGGGTTGAGCCCGGCGAAGAGTTGCAGCAGGCCGGCGTCCGCGTCCCCCACAAGCGCCTCGGCGGGCAGCCGCACCTCGTCGATGACCAGCTCGAACTGCTTCTCCGGAGCGGCCAGCTCCATGGCGATGTGGCTGCGGCTGAACCCCGGCGCGTCGCGCGGGACGATGAACAGGCAAGGCTTGAGCTTGCCGGTCTTCGCACCGTCGGTCGACGTCACCTCGGTGCGGCCGACGATGAGGGTCGCGTCGGCGATGTCCACCCCGGAGACGAAGACCTTGCGGCCCGTCAGCAGCCAATCGGCGTCCTGCCCCGCACCGTCGCGGCGGGCCGTGGTGGTGATGCGGTGCGAGTTGGAGCCCGCGTCCGGCTCGGTGATGCCGAAGGCCATCTTGAGCGTGCCGTCCGCCAGGCCCGGCAGCCAGGCGCGCTGCTGCGCCTCGGTGCCGAAGCGGGCGATGACCGTGCCGCAGATCGCGGGCGACACGACCATCATCAGCAACGGGCACCCCGCCGCCCCCAGCTCCTCCAGGACGATGGACAGCTCGGCTATCCCGCCGCCCCCGCCGCCGTACTCCTCCGGCAGGTTGACCCCGAGATAGCCGAGCTTGCCCGCTTCGCGCCACAACTCGTCGGTGTGCTTGCCCTCACGGGTGACAGCCGCGAAGTACTCACGGCCGTAGCGCTTCCCGAGCGCCGCGACGGCGGCACGCAGAGCACGCTGCTCCTCGGTCTCGATGACGGCGCTCGCGACGGTGTCTGTGGTCATGGCCTGGACTCCTCCTGAGACGGGATGCGGGGACGGGACGCGGTGATGGAATGCGGGTGCGGGTGCGGGTGCGGGTGCGGGTGCGGGTGCGGAGCGATGCAGTTCAGGTCGGGGCGGGGCGGGTCGTTACTCCTCCGGGTCCGTCGCCACGACCGCGAGCAGCGCTCCGACCTCGACCTGGCGGCCGACCGCCGCATGCAGGGCGGTGAGGGTGCCGTCGGCGGGGGCTGTGACGCGGTGTTCCATCTTCATGGCCTCCAGCCAGAGCAGCGGTTGGCCCGCTGTCACCGCGTCGCCCACCGCCACCTCGGCGATCCGGACGACCGTGCCGGGCATCGGTGCGAGCAGCGAGCCCGGGGTCGTACGGGCCGTGGGGTCGGGGAAGCGGGGCAGCGCGGTGAACGCGTGCGCGCCCAGCGGGGAGTCGACGTACAGCTGATCGCCACGGAGCGGCTGCTCGCCGTGGAGCCGGCCGCCGGAGAGCCGATGCCCGCCGGAGGCGGGGTCTCCGTACGCGGCCACGTCGAACGTCCGCCGTACGCCGTCCACTTCGAGCACGACCCGGCCGGGCGTCGCGTGCAGCAGCCGTACGCCGGGGTGGCCCTCGGCGTGCAGCCCCTCGCGGGTCAGCCGGTAGCGGACCTCGTACTCGGTCGCGTCGGGCTCGGAGCGGTAGCTCTTGGACTGCGGCCGGGACGGCACATTGCGCCAGCCGCCGAGCCGGCCCGCCAGACTCGGCGCGCCGGGTGCCGTACGGGCCGCCGCGTCCGCCAGCGCGGCGGCGAGCGCGGCCAGCGACGCGAGCCGGTCGGGCTCGGGGGCGGAGCCGGAACCGGAGTCGGGCTCGCGACCGGCCGGGGTCGCCGTCCCAGTCCCCGTCCCGCTCCCCGTCAGCCCGGCGAGGTTGCGGTCGTAGAAGCCGGTGTCGAGGCGGGCGGCCACGAAGTCCGGGTGGCGCAGCGACCGTACGAGCAGCGCGCGGTTGGTGACCGGACCGTGGATGCGCGCCCGGTCCAGGGCGTGCGCCAGGCGGCGGACCGCCTCCGCACGGGTCGGGGCCCAGGCGATGGCCTTCGCGAGCATCGGGTCGTAGCGGACGCCGATGACGTCCCCGTCGGCGACCCCCGTATCGAGCCGCAGCCCGCCGGTGGAGGTCCCGTCAGGCGCAGCCCCAAAGAGAGAGCCGCTCGCCCCGCCCGAACCACCAGCCCCCAGCACCTCGAACCGGTGCAAGGTCCCCGTCTGCGGCTGCCAGTCGCGCGCCGGGTCCTCCGCGTAGAGGCGGGCCTCGACGGCGTGGCCGCGCGGGGCGGGCGGGGCCGTGTCGAGCCGCGTCCCTTCCGCGATGCGGAGTTGGAGGGCCACCAGGTCCACGCCGTGGACGCACTCGGTGACCGGGTGCTCGACCTGGAGGCGGGTGTTCATCTCCAGGAAGTACGCACGGCCGTCCCGCGCGACCAGGAACTCGACCGTGCCCGCTCCCGTGTAGCCGATCGTGCGGGCCGCCTCGGTGGCCGCCTCGTGGAGCGTGCGGCGCAGCTCATCGCTCAGGCCGGGGGCGGGCGACTCCTCGATGACCTTCTGGTGGCGGCGCTGGAGGGAGCAGTCACGGGTGCCGAGCGCCCAGACGGTGCCGTGGCCGTCGGCGAGGACCTGCACTTCCACATGCCGGCCGCGCTCGACGTACGGCTCGACGAAGACTTCGCCGTCCCCGAAGGCGGACGCCGCCTCGGCCCGCGCCGCCGTCAACTCCGCTGGCAGCTCGGCCAGTTCCCGTACGACCCGCATGCCCCGGCCGCCGCCGCCCGCCGCCGCCTTGACCAGCAGCGGAAGGTCGGCGTCGGTGGCTCGCGCCGGGTCGATCGAGGCGAGCAGCGGTACCCCGGCGGCGGCCATGATCTCCTTGGCCCGGGTCTTGGAGGCCATCGCCTCGATCGCCTCGGGCGGCGGTCCGATCCAGATCAGCCCGGCGTCGTCGACGGCGCGCGCGAAGTCGGCGTTCTCCGACAGGAATCCATACCCCGGGTGCACCGCGTCGGCCCCCGCCGAGAGCGCGGCCTTCACGAGGAGGTCGCCGCGCAGATACGTGTCGGCCGCCGCGTTGCCCGGCAGCCGTACGGCGGCGTCCGCCCGCTGGACGTGCAGCGCCTCCGCGTCCGCGTCCGAGTGGACGGCGACCGTGGCGATCCCCAGCTCCCGGCAGGTGCGGAAGACCCGGCAGGCGATCTCCCCCCGGTTGGCGACCAGCACGGACCCGATCGTCCGGGGAGCGGCTGCCGCCCCTCGCCCCTGCCGCCCGTCCGCACGCTCGTCCGCACTCTCGTCCGCACGCTCGTCCGTCACCGGGTGTTCCCCGGCAGCCCCGCGCTCATCCATCGCGTCCATCGCCCCAAGCCCACTCGTCGTCCCGCACTGATCCACGGCCGCTGATCCACGGCCACTGATCCACAGCCATCGCCCTCATATCCGGGCCCACTTCCACATCCCGCATCCGGTCACATCCGGAACACACCGAAGCCGCCGCGCGCGCCCTCCACGGGTGCGCCGTGCACGGCCGACAGGCACAGGCCGAGGACGGTGCGGGTGTCGCGCGGGTCGATGACCCCGTCGTCGTACAGCCGCCCGGACAGGAACATCGGCAGCGACTCGGACTCGATCTGCTGCTCGACCATCGCGCGCAGCGCCGCGTCGGCCTCGTCGTCGTACGGCTGGCCCTTGGCGGCGGCCGAGGCGCGGGCGACGATCGACAGCACGCCCGCGAGCTGCTGCGGGCCCATCACCGCGGATTTGGCGCTGGGCCAGGCGAAGAGGAAGCGCGGGTCGTACGCCCTGCCGCACATCCCGTAGTGGCCGGCTCCGTACGAGGCGCCCATGAGGACCGAGAGGTGGGGGACGCGGGAGTTGGAGACGGCGTTGATCATCATCGCGCCGTGCTTGATGATGCCGCCCTGCTCGTACTCCTTGCCGACCATGTAGCCGGTGGTGTTGTGCAGGAAGAGGAGCGGGATGTCGCGCTGGTTGGCGAGCTGGATGAACTGCGCGGCCTTCTGCGACTCGGCGCTGAACAGGACGCCCTGCGCGTTGGCGAGGATTCCCACCGGGTAGCCGTGCAACGTGGCCCAGCCGGTGGCCAGGCTCGGGCCGTAGAGCGGCTTGAACTCGTCGAAGTCCGAGCCGTCGACGATCCGGGCGATGACCTCGCGGGGGTCGAAGGGCGTCTTGAGGTCTCCGGGGACGATGCCGAGCAGTTCGTCCTCGTCGTACTGGGGCGGCTGTGCCGCCACCGGGTCGGGCTGCGCCTTGCGCCAGTTGAGCCGGGCGACCACCCGGCGGGCGGTCCGCAGCGCGTCCGGCTCGTCGAGCGCGAAGTAGTCGGCGAGACCGGAGGTGCGGGCGTGCATCTCGGCGCCGCCCAGCGACTCGTCGTCGCTCTCCTCGCCTGTCGCCATCTTGACGAGGGGCGGTCCGCCGAGGAAGACCTTGGACCGCTCCTTGACCATGATCACGTGATCGGACATGCCCGGTACGTAGGCCCCGCCCGCCGTGGAGTTGCCGAAGACGACGGCGATGGTGGGGATGCCCGCTGCGGAGAGCCGCGTGATGTCCTTGAAGAGGGCGCCGCCCGGGATGAAGATCTCCTTCTGGCTGGGCAGATCCGCGCCCCCCGACTCGACCAGGCTGACCACCGGGAGCCGGTTGGTGTACGCGATCTCGTTCGCCCGCAGCGCCTTCTTGAGCGTCCACGGGTTGCTGGCCCCGCCGCGCACGGTCGGGTCGTTGGCGGTCACCAGGCACTCGACGCCCTCGATCACCCCGATCCCGGTGACCAGCGCCGCGCCGACCGCGTAATCGCTCCCCCAGGCCGCCAGCGGCGACAGTTCCAGGAACGGGGTGTCGGGGTCGAGCAGCAGCTCGATGCGCTCACGGGCGAGCAGCTTGCCGCGCTTGTGGTGGCGCGCGACGTACTTCTCGCCGCCCCCGGCGAGCGCCTTCGCGTGCTCCTCCTCGACCTCGGCGAGCTTGGCGAGCATCGACTCGCGGTTCGCGGCGAAGTCGGGGCTCGCGCTGTCCAGCGCGGACGCGAGCACAGTCACAGCAGTACCTCCGGTATGTCCAGGTGCCGCGAACGCAGCCACTCCCCCAGGGCCTTGGCCTGCGGATCGAATCGGGCCTGCGCCGCGACGCCTTCGCCGAGCAGCCCCTCGACGGTGAAGTTCAGCGCCCGCAGGCGGGGCAGCACGTGTCGCACGACCGACAGGCCGGCCGTCTCGGGCAGCAGCTCGTGGAACGTCTCGACGGTGAGGGCATGCGCCAGCCAGCGCCACGCCTCGTCCGTACGCACCCAGACACCGACGTTGGCGTCGCCGCCCTTGTCGCCGCTCCGCGCGCCGGCCAGCCGGCCGAGCGGGGCCCGGCGGGTGCGGCCGGCTCCGAGCGGCGGGGGCAGCGCCGGCTCCGGGACCTCCGCGAGCGCCTGCGTGGCGGGCGGCGGGGGTACGTCGAGCCGTCGTCCGTCGGGCAGCACGGCGACGTGCGGCACGCTCCCCGCCTCCACGAACACCGCCTCGAAGACCCCGTACGGCGCGCCCTTGCCCGGCGGCGCGGTCAGGTGGAATCCGGGGTAGCTCGCCAACCCCAGCTCGACGGCGGCGCTGCTGACCGCCCGCCCCACCGCCTCCGGGTCCGCGTCCCGTACGACGAGCCGCAGCAGCGCACTGGCCTCCTCCTGCACGGCCGCGTCCGCCCGGTCCGTACGGGCCAGGGTCCACCGCACCTCGGACGGCCGGCGCCCTGCCGCCTCCAGCGCCGCCTCCAGCTGTTCCCTGACCAGCGCCGCCTTGGCCTCGATGTCGAGGCCCGTGAGCACGAACACGACCTCGTTGCGCCAGCCGCCCATCCGGGTCAGCCCGACCTTGAGGGTGGGCGGCGGCGGCTCGCCGCGCACGCCCTCGATCCGGACCCGGTCCGGGCGGTCCTGCGCCAGCCGTACGGTGTCGAGCCGGGCGGTGACGTCCGGGCCCGCGTAGCGGGCACTCCCCGTCTCGTACAGCAGCTGTGCGGTGACCGTCCCGACGTTCACCGCTCCGCCGGCGCCCGGGTGCTTGGTGATCACGGAGGAGCCGTCGGCGTGGATCTCCGCGACCGGGAAGCCGGGGTGACGCACGTCGTGCTCGCCGAAGAACGCGTAGTTGCCGCCGGTGGCCTGCGTCCCGCACTCCAGTACATGCCCGGCGACCACCGCCCCGGCCAGCCGGTCCCAGTCCGCCGCCGCCCACCCGAAGTGCGCCGCCGCCACCCCGCTCACCAGCGCGGCGTCCGTCACCCGCCCGGTGACGACCACATCGGCCCCCGCTCGCAGGCACGCGCCGATGCCGCCGCCGCCGAGGTAGGCGTTCGCGGTCAGCACCCCCGCGCCCCAGCCCTCCCGCTCCGCCCGGCCCAGCAGCTCATCGCCCTCGACGTGCGCCACGCGCACCTCGACCCCGACCCGCTTCGCCAACTCCCGTACGGCCTCCGCCAACCCGGCCGGATTCAGCCCGCCGGCATTGGCCACGAGCTTCACTCCGCGCTCAGCGGCCAGCCCCAGCCCCTCCTCCAACTGCCGCAGGAAGGTCTTCGCGTAGCCGCGCGCCGGATCGTTGAGCCGGTCGCGGCCGAGGATGAGCATGGTCAGCTCGGCGAGATAGTCCCCGGTGAGCACGTCGAGGGGGCCGCCGGTGAGCATCTCCTTCATGGCGTCGAAGCGGTCGCCGTAGAAGCCGGAGGCGTTGCCGATGCGCAGCGGCTGGGTCATGCGGGGGTTCCGGGGGTGGCGGGGTTGCCGGGGTTGCCCGACCTGCCGGGCTTGGCGGGGTTGGCGGACCTGCCGGTGTCGCCGGGCCTGCCGCCGTCGCCGGGCTGGCCGGTGCTGCCGGGCTTGCCGCCGTCGGCTTCTGTGCTCTTTGTGTGAGCTGCGGTGTCAGCTGCGGTGTGAGCTGCGGTGTCAGCTGCGCCCTGGGCGCGGCCCGGCCCCGGCGGCCCGGCGAATGCCTGCGCGATGTCCAACCAGCCGTCGGCGTCAGCACCTTCGGCCCGTACGGCCAGGTCGGCGCGGTGCGCCCGCTGGGTCACGAGGAGGCAGAAGTCCAGCGCGGGGCCGGCCACCCGCTGCGCCGCGTCCTCCGGTCCGTACGCCCACACGTGCCCGGCCGGCGACGTCAGCTCGACCCGGAACTCCTCGCCGGGGGCGGCCAGTCCCCGCACCGCGTAGGCGTAGTCGCGCGCCCGGACGCCGATGCGGGCGACGTGCCACAGCCGTTCGGTGGGGGCGCGGCGGACGCCCAGCGCGTCGGCGATGTCCTGGCCGTGCGCCCAGGTCTCCATCAGACGGCCGGTCGCCACCGAGGGGATGCTCATCGGCGGTCCGTACCAGGGCAGCCGGGTGCCGGGCGGCTGCGCGGCGAGCGTCTGATGGAGGGAGGCGCGCCCCTGCCGCCAGCGTTCCAGCAGCTCGGCGGGGGGCTCCAGCGCGCCCCGCTCCGCGCCCTCGTCGACGAAGGTCTCGGGCGAAGCCATCGCCTTCTCCACCTCCCGCGCGAAGCCATCGGGGTCGACCGCCGACTGGAGGGCGCGTGCGTCCGTCCAGGCGAGGTGCGCGATCTGGTGGGCGACGGTCCAGCCGGGGGCAGGGGTGAGCGTCGCCCACTCCTGGGCCGCGAGCCCGGCCACCAGGCCGTCCAACTCGTCCCCCTCGTCGCGTAGATCGCCGAGCACGATTCCCGGATCGGACACGCTGCGCTCCCCTGATCGGCTGCTGTAGCTGGGCGGGCGGGACGGGTTGACGGCTGCGTCAGCACGTCAGCACGTCAGCGCGTCAGCACGCGTCGCGATTCAGAGCGTGGCAGCGGGATCAGAAACAAGCAAGCGTGATTGCATTATTTTTTGGTGGCGGGCCGCGATGCCGGGGCGGGGTCGGGTGGTCGCGGGCCGCCAAGCCCGCTCACAGTCCCTCCGCGAGAACCTCCGCCAGGTGCCTGCCGCGCTCCCCCGCCAACTGATCCAACTGCGTACGGCACGAGTAACCGTCGGCCAAGATCTCGGCTCCCGCAGCCGCGTCCCGTACGGAGGGCAGCAGCTGTTCCTCCGCGCACGCGACCGACACCTCGTAGTGGCCCTTCTCGAAGCCGAAGTTGCCCGCCAGGCCGCAGCATCCGCCGCTCAGCTCACCGACCAGCCCGGCCCGTTCGCGCAGGCGGCGCTCCGCCGCGTCGCCGAGAACCGCGTGCTGGTGACAGTGGGTCTGGCCCACCACGGGCCGGTTGATCGCCGGGGGCCGCCAGTCCGGCGCGTACTCCTCCAGCACCTGCGCGAACGTACGCACCGACGCGGCCAGTTGCGCCGCACGCGGGTCGGACGCGCCCAGCAGCTCGGGCAGATCCGTGCGCAGCGCCGCCGCGCAGCTCGGTTCCAGGACCACGATCGGCAGCCCGGAGCCCAGCAGCGGCTCCAGCGCGTCCAGGGTCCGCCGCATGACCTTGCGGGCGGCGTCGAGCTGGCCCGTGGAGACCCAGGTCAGCCCGCAGCACACGGGTTGCGGCGCGGGCAGCACGACGCGTAGGCCCGCCGCCTCCAGGACCCGCACGGCGGCTCGGCCGACGGACGGGGAAAGGTAGTTGGTGAAGGTGTCGGGCCAGAGGACGACCATGGGGGGCACTTCGGGGCGGGGGGCAGCCTCAGGCTGGCGGGCGGCCTCGGACGTGCCACCCGCCTCAGGCAGCCGGACTGTCCCGGACGCACGACCTGCCTCGGACCCACGACCCGCCTCGGACACGCGGTCGGTTCCGGGCCGGCGCGCGGTGCCGGGCAAGCGCCCGCTGCCAGGCAAGCGCGCCTCGCCGGCCCGCCCCCCGCCACCACCCCGCCGCGCAGCCTCGGACCCGGCGAACCACCGGCTGAACGACTCCACCGCCAGCCCCGGAATATCCCGCTCCGGCGTGATCCCGCCCAGCCGCTTCGCCAGCGCCGCAACCGGCGTCACCCGCGCCGCCGCGTTCAGCAGCGGCGTCATCCCGGTCGCCGCCGCCGCGCGCAGCCAGAGCGGGAGCCGGCCCATCGCGTAGTGGGCGGCGGGGCGGAGCCGGCCCGCGTAGTGGTGGTGGAGGAACTCCGCCTTGTACGTGGCCATGTCCACGCCGACCGGGCAGTCGGAGCGGCAGCCCTTGCAGGACAGGCACAGGTCGAGCGCGTCCTTGACCTCCACCGAGCGCCAGCCGTCCGTGACGACCTCGCCCGCGAGCATCTCGTGCAGCAGCCGGGCCCGGCCTCGGGTGGAGTGCTGCTCCTCGCCCGTCGCGCGGAAGGAGGGGCACATCACGTCCGTGCCGGCCTCCGTCGTACGGCACTTGGCGACGCCGACGCACCTGCGCACCGCCGCCGAGAAGTCCCCGCCGTCGTGCGGGTAGCCGAACTCCACGGGCACCGGCTTCTTCGGCAGGACCTCGAAGCGCAGGTTCTCGTCCAGCCGGTGCGGGCGCGCGAGGATGCCCGGGTTGAGACCGCCCGCCGGGTCCCACAGGTCCTTGAAGCGGTCGAACAGGCCGACCAGCGGGGCCCCGTACATCCTCGGCAGCAGTTCGGCGCGCGCCTGTCCGTCGCCGTGCTCGCCGGACAGCGAGCCGCCGTGGGCGACGACCAGGTCGGCGAGGTCGGTCGAGAAGGAGCGGTAGCGGGCGATGCCGGGACCGGTCAACAGGTCGAAGTCGATCCGGACGTGGATGCAGCCGTCGCCGAAGTGCCCGTACGGCGCGCCCCGCAGCCCGTGCTGCTCCAGCAGGCCGCGGAACTCGCGCAGATACGCCCCCAGCCTGGCCGGCGGCACCGCGCAGTCCTCCCAGCCGGGCCACGCCTCGCTGCCGTCGGGCATCCGGGTCGCCGTGCCGGAGGCGTCCTCGCGTACCCGCCACAGCGCGCGCTGCCCCGCCGGGTCGGTGACGACCGTACGGTCCACCGCGGCCCCCGCCCCGGTCGCGGCGCGGCACAGTTCACCGGCCCGCGCCCGCGCCTCATCCGCCGTCGCCCCGCCCATCTCGACGAACAGCCAGGCCCCGCCCCGCGGCAGCAGCTCCGCCGCACTGCCCGCGACCAGGTCCGCGGCCATCCCCTCGACGGTGAGCGGCCCGTACGGCAGCAGGGTGTGCGCCGCCTCGGCCGCCGCGCTCTCGTCCTCGTATCCGAGCACCGCCAGCACCTTGGCCTTCGGCGGCTCGACAAGCCGTACGGTCGCCTCGGTCAGCACGCCGAGCGTGCCCTCGCTGCCGGTGAAGGCGCGGGCCAGGTCGGGGCCCTTCTCCGGGAGCAGCTCGTCCAGCGCGTAGCCGGAGATGCGGCGCGGCAGCTCGGGGAAGCCGGTGCGCAGCAGCGCGAGGTCGGTGTCGACCAGGGTGCGCAGGCCGTCCCGCAGCCGGGCGGGCAGACCGTCCAGCGCGCCGCCGCCCCGGCCGAGCCGTACGCGTTCGCCGCCGTAGGTCAGTACGTCCAGCTCGCTCACACTGTCGGCCGTGGTCCCCCACGCCACCGAGTGCGATCCGCAGGAGTTGTTGCCGATCATGCCGCCGAGGGTGCAGCGGCTGTGCGTGGACGGGTCGGGGCCGAAGGTCAGCCCGTACGCGCCGGCTGCCGCCCGCAGGTCGTCCAGCACCACGCCGGGCTGGACGACGGCGGTCCGCGCCTCCGGGTCGAGCGAGACGATCCGGTTCAGGTGCCGGGTGAAGTCCAGCACGACCCCCACCCCGGTGGCCTGCCCGGCGATCGACGTCCCGCCGCCACGCGGCACCACCGGCACCCCGCGCTCCCGGCAGACCGCGAGCGCCGCCGCGACGTCGTCGGCGTCGCGCGGCGCGACCACCCCCACCGGCACCCGCCGGTAGTTCGACGCGTCCATGGTCATCAGCGCCCGGCTCGCCGCGTCGAACGCCACCTGCCCGCGCACCGCCGCCCGCAGTGCGCTCTCCAGTCCCTCGCTATCGGCCATGCGGACATCCTCCCCACCCCTGGATCCGCCACGCGGACGATCGGCGCGAGAACCCCCGACCGGGTGGGAGAAGGGGTGTGCCTCCGTCTCATCGGGTGGACCGTGGTCCGGCCGGGGCGTCCGGACGGATTAGGCTTCGGATCGTGGCTGAGATCCGGATTCCCGCTGACATCAAGCCCGCCGACGGTCGATTCGGCTCGGGCCCCTCCAAGGTGCGTACGGAGGCGCTCAGCGCCCTCGCCGCCACCGGTAGTTCCCTCCTCGGTACGTCGCACAGGCAGGCCCCGGTCAAGGACCTGGTCGGCCGGGTGCGCAACGGCGTACGCGAACTCTTCTCGCTCCCCGAGGGCTATGAGGTCGTGCTCGGCAACGGCGGCTCCACCGCCTTCTGGGACATCGCGACGCACGGCCTGATCGAGCGCAAGTCGCAGCACCTGACCTTCGGCGAGTTCTCGTCGAAGTTCGCGAAGGCCGCGAAGCTCGCTCCGTGGCTCGACGCGCCCACCGTGATCACCTCCGAGCCCGGTACGCACCCGGACCCGCAGGCCGAAGCGGGCGTGGACGTCTACGCCTTCACGCAGAACGAGACCTCGACCGGTGTCGCCGCGCCCATCAAGCGCGTCGCGGGCGCCGACGCGGGTTCGCTCGTGCTGGTGGACGCCACCTCGGGCGCGGGCGGCCTGCCCGTCGACGTGACCGAGACGGACGTCTACTACTTCGCGCCCCAGAAGTCCTTCGCGGCGGACGGCGGCCTCTGGCTGGCCGCCTTCTCCCCCGCCGCGCTGGAGCGTGCGGCGCGGATCGGCGCGTCCGACCGGCACATCCCGGAGTTCTTCTCGCTGCCGACCGCGATCGACAACTCCCTCAAGAACCAGACGTACAACACCCCGGCGCTCGCGACGCTCTTCCTGCTCGCGGACCAGCTGGACTGGATCAACGGGCAGGGCGGCCTGGACTGGGCCGTCAAGCGCACCGCCGACTCGTCGAGCCGGCTGTACGGGTGGGCGGAGAAGTCCGCGCACGCGACGCCGTTCGTCACCGACCCGTCGAAGCGCTCGCAGGTCGTCGGCACGATCGACTTCGACGAGAGCATCGACGCCGCCCTGATCGCCAAGGCGCTGCGCGCCAACGGCATCGTGGACACCGAGCCGTACCGCAAGCTGGGCCGCAACCAGCTCCGGGTGGCGATGTTCCCGGCCGTCGACCCGGCGGACGTCGAGGCGCTGACCGCCTGCGTCGACTACGTGATCGAGCAGCTCTGAGCTAACGGGCGGGGTGATCGCGCGGGTTGATCGCACGGGTTGACCGCGCGGATTGACCGCGCGCAGCCCGTCAGCACCCCCCGTCAATACCCAGGGAGCCCGGCACTCAGGTGCCGGGCTCCCTGGTCGTACGAGGTGTGTCGCGCGGGCCTGTTGTACGACACAGCTACAGAGCCCGGCGGCAGCTCACGACCGCCCCCGCCGCAGCAGCCTCCGCAGGCCCATGACGAGCGCCGTCGCCACCACGAAGGTGATCGCGCCGAGGGTGAGGGTGCGGTTCTTGCCGCCGTCGGCTCCGGCGGAGCCACTGTCCGACGGAGAGCCGTCGCCGCCCTTGCTCCCGCCTGCGCCGCCCTGGTCCCCGGCCTCGACCTCGACAGGCTCGACGGAGCTCCGCGCGCCCTCCGAGCCGAACATCAGCGCCTTGCCGTCGGACGTGAAGCTCACCGACTCGCCCTGGCGCTGGATCGGCACGCTCAGGCTGTCCCGTTCCTTCGGCCTGCCGTCCTTCCACGCGTACATCCGGCCGCCGAAGTAGCTGCGCACCGCGAGCCGCGAGCCGTCGGGCGAGAAGGCCGCGTCGGTCGCCCAGACGTCGATGCCGGCGGCGCGGCGGAAGGTGTTGGTCCCGGACTTGGAGAGCTGCGCGGGGCCTTCGTAGAGCGCCCCGCCGCCGTCCCGCTTCTTGCTGACGATGTAGACCCGGCCGGTCTTCGGGTGCACCATCAGCGACTCGGCGTCCCGCGCCCCGCCCTCGTACCGGACGACGTACTGGGTCGCGGTGACGGTGCTGTCCGCGAGCCGCTTCGGCTCCGGGAAGCGGTAGATCCACACATGCGGCCAGGTGCCGCCGAGGTTGTCCCCGATGTCGCCGACGTACACATCGCCGTCCGGGCCGACCGAGATCGCCTCGACGTCGCGCGGCGCACCGATGCCGCGCAGGGTGACGGTGGCGACCGTACGGCCGGTCTTCCCGTCCACCGCGTAGATGTACGGGCCGTCGTCGCTGTCGTTGTGCGTCCAGTAGACGCCGGGGTGCGCCCGGCTCGCGGCCAGGCCGCTGGATTCGGTGATCCGCGAGTCCTTGATCGTGAAGCCGTCGGGGGAATCGCCCTCGGCCGCTACGAGGGCGGGAGCGGAAGCGGGGGCCAGGGCTGCGGCGGGAGCGGAAGCGGCCGTCAGCATCGCCGCCGTGCCCGCCACCGCCATCAGCATCGCCGGAGCGAGAGCGGGGACCGTAGCCACGGCACGAGCCGGGCCGCCGAGGACGCGCAGGAGCGATCGCATGCGGCCAAGCCTGCCATCCCGGCGGGGTGTTCAGCGTCACGTCGCAGGCCGGGGCGGCCTTCCGGGATGATGGGCCGATGCGCATCATGTTCGTCGGCGACTCCATGACCATCGGCCGAGCCGGCGACTTCACCTGGCGCTACCGCATGTGGCAGCACTTCAACGCCACCTTCGGCGGCCCGTACCGGATCGTCGGCCCGCGAGCCGAGCTGTACGACCCGTCCGTCGGCGAGGCCGCCTCGCTCGACTACGGCGACCCCGCGTTCCCCACCCCCGCCCGGCGGCACCTCGCGGGCTGGGGCGAGGGCTGGCTCCAGATGGCGCCGCTCATCCGCGAGACGGTCACCGCCCACCGGCCCGAGCTGCTGCTCGTCTCGCTCGGCCTGATCGACCTCGGCTTCTACACCAACGCCGAGCAGACGACGCAGAACGTGCGGCGCTTCGTCCAGGAGGCACGGGCCGCCGATCCGGGGATCGCCATCGCGATGCTGCCGGTGATCCCCAATGTGCGGGCGGCGGGGGACGCGGCGTTCGCGGAGGAGTGCGCGGAATTCACCGTCCGGCAGGCGAAGGCCGTCGCCGGCCTCGACGGCGGCGCGTCGCCGCTGCTCCTCGCCTCCGTCCCGGACGGCTGGAACCTCGACCGCGACACCTACGACGGCACGCACCCCAGCCCGACCGGCGAACACCGCATCGCGGCGGCCTTCGCCGACGCGCTGTACCAGGCATGGGACATCGGGGCGCCCTACCGACTCCCGGACAGTTGCTCACCCGTTCGTCCGTAACGCGCGGTCCCCCCGCAACACGCGGTCCCCCGGCAACACCCGGGTCCTCCCGTAACACGCCGTGCTCCCGAAACGCGCCGTGCTCCCGAAACGCGCCATGCCCTTGATTCGAGCGCACTCCAAGGCGTTGGCTACCTGTCATGAAGTACACGCAGCTCGGACGCACCGGACTCAAGGTCAGCCGACTCGTCCTCGGCACCATGAACTTCGGCCCTGTCACCGACGAGGCCGACAGCCACGCGATCATGGACTCGGCGCACGCCGCCGGGCTCAATTTCTTCGATACCGCCAATGTCTACGGCTGGGGCGACAACAAGGGCCGCACCGAGGAGATCCTCGGCAGCTGGTTCGCGCAGGGCGGCGGCCGCCGCGAGAAGACGGTTCTCGCCACCAAGGTCTACGGCGATCTGACCCCCGACGGCGGCGGCGACTGGCCCAACCGGTCCCGGCTGTCCGCCCTCAACATCCGCCGCGCCGTGGACGCCAGCCTCAAGCGCCTCAACACGGACTACATCGATCTCTACCAGTTCCACCACGTGGACCGCTCGACTCCCTGGGACGAGATCTGGCAGGCCATCGACGTCCTCATCCAGCAGGGCAAGATCCTTTACTCCGGTTCGTCCAACCACGCGGGCTGGCACATCGCCCAGGCGAACGAGGCGGCCCGCCGCCGGGGCACGTACGGCCTGGTCAGCGAGCAGTGCCTGTACAACCTGGCCGAGCGGCGCGCCGAGATGGAGGTCATCCCGGCCGCGCAGTCGTACGGCCTGGGGGTCATCCCCTGGTCCCCGCTGCACGGCGGGCTGCTCGGCGGCGCGATCCGCAAGCAGCGGGTGGGCTCGCAAAGCGGCGGCCGCACCGCCTCCGGCCGCGCGGCGGACGCGCTCAAGAGCGCCGCGGTCCGCGAGCAGATCCAGTCCTACGAGGACCTGCTCGACAAGCACGGGCTGGAGCCGGGCGAAGTGGCGCTGGCCTGGTTGCTCACCCGGCCGGGCGTGACGGGGCCGATCGTCGGCCCGCGTACGACCGAGCAGCTCGAATCGGCGCTGCGCGCCTCCGAACTCAGCCTGTCGGACGAGCTGCTGACCTCGCTGGACGAGATCTTCCCCGGCCCCGGCCCCTCACCGGAGGCCTTCGCCTGGTAGGCGGCGCGACGGGCTGTACGGCGACAGCACGACGGCTGTACGGCGGCTGTACGGCGACAGCACGGCGGCAGTGCGGCAGGAGCCGGACCGCTGGGACCAGGCTGCCCGAGCTTCGAGCAGACAGCACGAAATGGGCGGGGCTGTGTGCGCCCCGCCCATGGTCGTCGCGCCGCCGGCCGCCGTCAGCCGCCGACAGCGGCCGCTATCGCCACCACGGCGAGCAGCAGGATGAGCGCGGCGCTCACAATTCGCATTCTGGTCTTCGGGTCCACCCGTCGAGGTTAACCGGCCGACCGGCGACCTCGGTCAGCAGCCCATCGCGCCTGTCGCGCCCGCGACGGCAGCCGCGCACATACGGGCTCGTACGGAGTCAGCCCATGCCCGCCGGGCGACCGCCCGCCGGACGACCGCTTCGGCCAGAACCTGTCGCGCTTCCGTACGGCAGCGTCAGCCCGCGCCCGCCGGACGACCGCTTCGGCCAGAACCTGTCGCGCTTCCCTGCGGCAGCGTCAGCCCGCGCCCGCCGGGCGACTGTGCTGCGGTCAGAACCTGCCGCGCTTCCCTGCCGCAGCATCAGCCCGCGCCCGCCGGCCGACCGCCCAGCGGCCACCTCGCCAGCGTCTCGTAGCGCGGCTGCGCGCCCGGCACGCCCGCCGTCGGCGGGTGGCTTCGTACCAGGGCGATGTCCACGATCTGCCAGTCCCGGCCGGTGAAGCCGGCCAGCGCCTGCGCGAAGGGGCGCAGCTCCGCTCCACCCCGGTTGCGCGCGATCGTCAGGTGCGGGACGAAGCGGCGGCTCTCGTCCGACGGGGCTCCGGCGCGGCGAGCGCCCGCTCTGACGGACTGCGCCAGCCGCCGCAGCGGCTCGCGGTCGCCCTCCGCGCCGACCCACAGCGCCCGCTCCCCGAACCGCCCGCCACCGGCGAGCCGCAGCCGGAACGGCGCATGGCGATGCGCTGCGCGCCGCAGCCGCGTGTGTAGCTCAAGGAGTAGCTCGGGGAGTAGTTCGGGGAGTGGCTCAGGGAGAACAGCCGACTCGGGAGGCACGGGCTCCCCCGCAAGGTCCGGCCCATCCGCCGGCGCACGCCCCGCCGGCGCACGCCCCTCCACCGGCTCATCCACCTCCACCTCGCCCAGAAAGGCGAGGGTGAAGTGCCACCCGGCGGGCTCGGTCCAGCGCAGCCGGTCGGCGTCCGGCAGCCGTCGCAGCTCAGCGACGGCGTCGCCGAGGGCGGCCGTCTGCTCCCTCGGCGGCAGCACCGCGACGAACAGCCTCACAGCTCACCCACTCCTCCGTGCCGAAGACCGTCCCCCTGCCCCGCCCCCGGTCACCCAGCGGTGACCAGGCTCTCCTTACGCACGCTCGCGCCCGCCTTCGGCACGAACGCGACCAGCTGGTGGCCCCTGCCCCGGTGCAGGTCGACCTTCAGGCGCAGGCCGCCGACCCGGGCGAGGACCAGGCCGACGCCGATCGCGGCGAGCGCCGCGACGAGGCCGCCGGTCAGGAAGCCGACCCTGGCCCCGTAGGTGTCGGTGATCCAGCCGACGAGCGGTGCGCCGAGCGGCGTTCCGCCCATGAAGACCATCATGAACAGGCTCATCACCCGGCCGCGCATCGCGGGATCGGTGGCGAGCTGGACGCTCGAATTCGCCGTGACGTTGACGGTCAGCCCGACCATGCCGATCGGCACCATCAGCGCGGCGAACATCCACAGGGACGGCGACAGCGCCGCGACGATCTCCAGCACACCGAAGACCAGGGCGGAGCCCACCAGCATACGCATCCGGCTCGTGCCGCGCCGGGCCGCGAGCAGGGCGCCGGCCAGCGAGCCGGCCGCCATCACGGTGTTGAGCAGGCCGTACGTACCGGCGCCCGCGTGGAAGACGTCGTCGACGAACGCGGTCAGCCAGATCGGGAAGTTGAAGCCGAACGTGCCGATGAAGCCCAGCAGCACGATGGGCCAGATCAGATCGGGCCGGCCCGCGACGTAGCGCAGGCCCTCCCGCAGCTGTCCCTTGCCGCGCGGGGTGGGCTCGATCTTGTGCAGCTCGCTGGTGCGCATCAGCAGCAGCCCGGCCAGCGGCGCGATGAACGAGAACCCGTTGAGCAGGAACGCCCAGCCGCTGCCGACGGCCGTGATCAGCACACCGGCGACGGCGGGGCCGATCAGCCGGGCGGACTGGAAGTTGGCCGAGTTGAGGCTCACCGCGTTCCGCAGGTCCTCCGGGCCGACCATCTCGACGACGAACGCCTGGCGGGCCGGGTTGTCGACGACGGTGACCATGCCGAGCACGAAGGCCATCAGATAGACGTGCCAGACCTGCACCTGCCCGCTGAGCGTCAGCACGGCGAGCGCCAGTCCGGTCAGGCCCATCGCGGCCTGGGTGAAGAAGAGCAGCTTGCGCTTCGAGAACCGGTCGGCGAGTACGCCGCCGTAGAGGCCGAAGAGCAGCATCGGGAGGAACTGCAGGGCTGTGGTGATGCCGACGGCGGCGGAGGAGCCGGTCAGGCTGAGCACCAGCCAGTCCTGGGCGATGCGCTGCATCCAGGTACCGGTGTTGGACACCACCTGGCCGGTGGCGAACAGCCGGTAATTCCGGACCTTGAGCGAGCTGAAGGTCCCACCGCGCCGGGGGTCGCCTCCGGGGGATTTCGCGGATTCAGTGTCGTGGGCGTTGTCCGGTGCGGGTGCGGAGTCTGCTCCGTGTCCCGAACTCAAGCGCGTTCGCCTCCTTGGCGGTTGGCGGGGTCAGGTATTGAGTTGGGTGTCGGGCTGTCGCCGCGGCGACAGCTGTCCACCTCTATGCGGCTACATCCATGCAGCTATATCCATACCGCTGCATCCATGCGGCCCATCCATGCGGCCCATCCATGCGGCTGCATCTACAGGTGCGCCAGCTTCTCCAGTACGGGGGCGGCGGCTCGCAAGCGTGCCCATTCGTCCTCGGAGAGGTCCTTGGCCAGTTCGGCCAGCCAGACGTTCCGCCGGCGCCGGCTCTCATCGAGCATGCTCTCGGCCTGTTCCGTCTGGGTGACCACCTTCTGCCGGCGGTCGTCGGGGTGGCCTTCGAGCCGTACGAGCCCCTTGGCCTCCAGCAACGCGACGATGCGCGTCATCGAGGGCGGCTGAACGTGCTCCTTGCGGGCCAGTTCGCCGGGGGTGGCGGTGCCGCACCGGGCGAGGGTGCCGAGCACCGACATCTCGGTAGGGCTGAGCGATTCGTCGACTCGCTGGTGCTTGAGTCGGCGCGACAGGCGCATCACTGCGGAGCGCAAGGCGTTCACGGCGGCGGCGTCGTCGCCGTGGGACAGTTCAAGCATAGTCGTTAGCTTAACTCATTACCCTGGCTAAAGAAAAGTCGTGGGTCGGGTGTTCCGGAGTGACTCCCCGCACAATGCCCGGCACAATGCCCGCCGGGCCGCCGCATCCACCGTAAATCTCACCCGAACGGGTGATGGCCGAGCGAAAAGCGACACGTCACCCCCTTGCCGCAGGGACCGTAGCGCCATGGGGTCAAACGCCATGGGGTCACATGTGCTCAGCCTGCGAATAGACGGTGAGCTGCTCGACCGGGTCCGCGGCCATGCCGCGAAACGCGGAATGAGCGTCCAGGACTATGTGGTCCGGACGCTCATGCGCGATGACTTCGACGAGCGGTTCAAGACGGCCGTCGACGAGACGGAACGGTTCTACGCCGCGCCCCCGAAGTAGGCGCGGGTGGGAGTGGCCGCGGGGTGCTGGGCGGCCGGCTGTCAGCGGACGCCCAGCACCTGCTCGATCGGGTTGAGCAGGAAGTAGACCAGGAAGCACAGCCCCACGACGTCCAGCAGCCAGGGGATCTCCCGCACCCGGCCGGTCGCCGCGCGCAGCAGGATGAAGCTGAAGACGCCGATGCCGATGCCGTTGGTGATGCTGTACGTGAACGGCATGGCGATCATCGTCAGGAACGCCGGGACCGCGATCGTGAGGTCGCTCCAGTCGATCTCCTTGACGTTGGCCGCCATGATCAGCAGGCCGACGACGACCAGCGCGGGGGTCGCGGCCTGTGAGGGGACGACCGTGGCCAGCGGCGTGAAGACGAGGGCGAGCAGGAAGAGCGCGCCGGTCACGATGTTCGCGAGGCCGGTGCGGGCTCCCTCGCCGACGCCGGCCGTGGACTCGACGAAGCAGGTGTTCGCGGAGGCCGAGCCGAAGCCGCCGGCCGCTACCGCGACGCCGTCCACCATCAGGATTCTGCCCATGCCCGGCAGCTGCCCCTTCTCGTCGGTCAGCCCGGCCTCTTCGCCGACGCCGATGATGGTGCCCATCGCGTCGAAGAAGCCGGACAGCAGCACGGTGAAGACGAAGAGGCAGCCGGTCAGGACGCCGACTTCCTGGAAGCCGCCGAAGAGGCTGATGTGGCCGATGAGCCCGAAGTCCGGGGCGCCCACGATCTTGTCCGGCACCTCGGGCACGGACAGGCCCCAGCTCGCGTCCGGGATGGTCGCGAGCGAGTTCAGGATGATCGCGACGAAGGCCATCACCACGATGCCGATCAGGATCGCGCCCCGCGTCTTCCGTACGACCAGCACGAACATCAGGGCCAGGCCGAGCACGAAGATCAGCACCGGCCAGCCCTGGAGCTGCCCGCCGATGCCGAGACCGAGCGGGACGGATGTCTTCGCCGCGTCCGGGTTGCGGGTGACGAAGCCCGAGTCGACGAGGCCGATCAGCGAGATGAACATGCCGATGCCGATCGCGATGGCACGGCGCAGCCCGCTCGGAATGGCGTCCATCACGCGCTGCCGCAGACCCGAGGCGACCAGGATCATCAGCACGACGCCCGCGAGGACCACCATGCCCATCGCGTCCGGCCAGCTCATCTTGGGGGCGAGCTGGAGCGAGACGACGGCGTTGATGCCGAGGCCGGCCGCGACCGCGATCGGGACGTTGCCGATGACGCCCATCAGCAGGGTGGACAGACCGGCCATCAGCGCGGTGGCGGTGACGAGCTGGCCATTGTCGAGCTGGTGCCCGAACTTGTCCGTGCCGGCGCCGAGAATGATCGGGTTCAGCACGATGATGTAGGCCATCGCGAAGAAGGTCGCCAGACCGCCTCGAACCTCGCTGGAGACCGACGATCCCCGCTCGGAGATCTTGAAGAAACGGTCGACGCCATTCCTGGGGGGCTGCGGAGCCGGATCTTGGGCGGCGTCGGCTACGGCGGGGGCCGAGGGGGGCATGCGGGGACCTCAGTCGCGTCTTGGAGGTTTGAACGAATGAATCCAGTCAGATCCAGATAGTTTCAGTATGAATAAACAAAGCAATGATCGCTATCTCCGCGCGTAGACCCTTGCGCCCACTGGCCGCCGAGCAGCCACCCACTGCCCGCCCGCTGCCCGCCCCCGGCCTCCAGGCCGGCCCTCGGCGGCTGCCCGTAAGCTGTGCGCATGAGGAAGTTCAGCTCCCTGCGCGAGGCGCCTGCGCCGATCGAGGGCCCGATCATCGGCACCGTCATCGGTGGCACCGTCATCTGGTTCGTTCTCTTCCTCATCCAGCTCCCCTTCTACGGATGGCTCGACGACCACGGCCATCTGTGGTGGCTGTGGACCTGCCTCGCGGGCGGCGGCCTCGGCTTCATCGGGATCTGGTACGTCCGGGCCCGCGACACGGCGATCCGCCGTGCAGCCGGGGACCAGCCGGACACCGGGGCCGGGGCAGAGCCCCGGACGGACAAGACACCGCAGGCGAGCGCGGCGGACACCCCCGACACCCGCTGACCCGGGCGCTGCCCCGGGCGCGCCCCGCCCCGCGACAGTCCCTCGGACGCATCCCGCCCCGCCGGGGTTGCTGCGACAAGCACCACCCGGCCTCCTCACCCGGTTGGCAGGTGAATTGGGCATTCCGCCCGTACCGTCGGAGGCATGACCTACCGGGCGAAGAGCGAAGTCGAGGGCGCCGAGCCGGACCGCCCCGGCGGACCGGCCGGACCGCAGGGGCCGACGGCCCCCGCCGCTCCCCCCGCCGCTCCCCGCACCCCGAGCGCCGCGCAGGAGCTGACCACCGCCCGCGGCCTGAGCACCGCCGACGTGGCCGAGCGGGTCGCTCGCGGTGAGATCAACGACGTGCCGGTGCGTTCCTCGCGCTCGACCGCCGAGATCGTGCGGGCGAACGTCTTCACCCGGTTCAACGCGATCATCGGTGTGCTGTTCCTGGTCATGCTGGCCGTCGCCCCGATCCAGGACGCGCTGTTCGGCTTCGTCATCGTCGCGAACACCGGGATCGGCATCGTCCAGGAGATGCGCGCCAAGAAGACCCTGGACAGCCTCGCCGTCATCGGCGAGTCCAAGCCGACGGTGCGGCGCGACGGGCGGAGTGTCCAGATCACCAACTCCGAGATCGTGCTCGGCGACCTCATCGAACTCGGGCCCGGCGACAAGTGCGTGGTCGACGGCCAGGTCGCCGAGACGGACAGCCTGGAGATCGACGAGTCGCTGCTCACCGGCGAGGCCGACCCCGTAATCAAGCAGCCCGGCGAGCTGGTGATGTCCGGCAGCTTCGTGGTCGCGGGCGGCGGCGCGTTCACCGCGACCAAGGTGGGGCGGGATGCCTATGCCGTCCAGCTCGCCGAGGAGGCCAGCCGGTTCACACTGGTCCAGTCCGAGCTGCGCACCGGCATCAGCCAGATCCTGAAATACATCACCTGGATGATGGTCCCGGCGGCGATCGGGCTGATCATCAGCCAGCTCGTGGTCCAGGACCACGACTGGCGCGAAGCGGTCCGCCGGATGGTCGGCGGCATCGTGCCGATGGTGCCCGAGGGGCTGGTGCTGCTGACATCCGTCGCCTTCGCGATCGGCGTCGTACGGCTCGGCCGCAAGCAGTGCCTGGTACAGGAGCTGCCCGCGATCGAGGGCCTCGCGCGGGTGGACGTCGTCTGCCTCGACAAGACCGGCACCCTCACCGAGGGCGGCATGGACGTCTCCGAGCTGCGGATGCTCGACGGCGCGGACGAGACGTACATACGGCAGGTGCTCGGCGCGCTCGGCGAGTCCGACCCGCACCCCAACGCGAGCCTTCAGGCGATCATCACCGCCTACCCGTCGAACGCGGACTGGCGCTGCACGGAGTCGCTGCCGTTCTCCTCGGCCCGCAAATACAGCGGCGCCGCGCTCAACAGTCCGGACGCCGGGAGCAGCAGTTGGCTGCTGGGCGCGCCGGACGTGCTGCTGCCGTCCGACGACCCGGCGCTCGCGGAGATCGACCGGCTCAACGCGCAGGGCCTGCGGGTGCTGCTGCTCGCCCGGGTCGGCGGGCCGGACGGCGAGGCCCAGCAGCGGGAGTTGGACGATCCGGCGGTGGCCGAGGGCATCCGCGCCACCGCGCTCGTCGTCCTGGAGCAGCGGCTGCGGCCCGACGCCGGGGACACCCTGCGGTATTTCGCCGAGCAGAACGTCGCGGCCAAGATCATCTCGGGCGACAACGCGGTGTCGGTCGGGGCGGTGGCCGCCAAGCTCGGGCTGCCGGGGGCCGACGCGCCGGTGGACGCGCGGACGCTGCCCACCGACCGGGCCGAGATGGCGGCGGTGCTGGAGAACGGCGCGGTCTTCGGCCGCGTCGCCCCGCAGCAGAAGCGCGACATGGTGGCCGCGTTGCAGTCACGCGGGCACAACGTCGCGATGACCGGCGACGGCGTCAATGACGTGCTGGCGCTCAAGGACGCCGACATCGGCGTGTCGATGGGCTCCGGCTCGGAGGCGACCCGGGCCGTCGCCCAGATCGTGCTGCTCAACAACAGCTTCTCGACGCTCCCCTCGGTCGTCGCCGAGGGCCGCCGGGTCATCGGCAACATCACCCGGGTCGCCACACTGTTCCTGACCAAGACGGTCTACTCGGTGCTGCTCGCGATCCTGGTGGTCTGCTCGCAGGTCCCGTACCCGTTCCTGCCCCGGCACCTGACGCTGCTCTCCACGCTCACCATCGGCGTCCCCGCCTTCTTCCTCGCGCTGGCCCCCAACAAGGAGCGCGCGAGGCCGCACTTCGTACGGCGGGTGATGCGGTACTCGGTCCCGGCGGGGCTCATCGCCGGCGCGGCCACGTTCATCGCGTACCTGATGGCGCGGCATCACTACAGCGGGGCGGGCGCGCTCGACGCCGAGACGAGCGCGGCGACGCTGACGCTGTTCCTGATCTCCCTGTGGGTGCTGGCGATCGTCGCCCGGCCGTACACACGGTGGCGGATCGCGCTGGTGGCGACGATGGGGCTGGGATTCCTGATCGTCCTCGTCACACCGTCGCTGCAGGACTTCTTCGCGCTCAAGCTCGTCGGGACGACGATGCCGTGGGCGGCGGTGGGGATCGCGGTGGTCGCGTCCGCGCTGCTGGAGATCGCGTGGCGGGTGGCCGACCGCCGCCTCCGCGACGAGGCGCGGGAGGAGACGGCGGACGACCACGCGGTCACGGCTGCTTAGTGGAGCGGTGCTGCCGTGCTGCGGTGCAGCCGCCCGCGAGTTCCAGTGGTGAGGGGGCTGCCAGGGTCGGCCCGCGGACCGTCTCAGTCGAACCAGCGGGCCTGCGCCAGTTCGGCCGTGCGGGAGGGGTCCTCCAGCAGCGCCGCCGCCTCGAAGCGGCGCTGCCACTGGCCCGACGCCCAGGCGAGGCCCGCCGCGACGCCTTCCAGCGTCGCCGCATGCAGCACCCGGTCGGGCGTCCAGCGCCAGTCCAACTCCACGCCGGCGACGATCAGTTCCTCGTGCTCGACGTACGAGTCGGGGGCGCCGGGCAGCAGCTTGCGCACGGCCTCCGGGACCTCCCGGACCTCACCGTCAGCAGCGTCACCTGTACCGTCAGCAGCGCCGCCGCCCGCGCCGCCGCCCGCGCCCTCGCCGTGGCCCGGCACCCGGCCCGGCACCCGGCCCGGCACCCGGTCCGCGTACGCCTCGCTCACCCGCCGCACCTGGAGCAGCTCGGCGAGGGCGGCCGCCAGCGCCGGGCGTACGGGCAGCAGCGGCAGCCCGGCCAGCAGAGGCAGCAGGTCGGGGGCGTCCGCGATCAGGGTTTCGGCGGCTTCCACGACGCGCACTTCGCCGTCGACCACGGCCCGCAGCGCGTCCGGCAGCGTGACCTGGTCGGGGTCGAGTTCGGCCAGGGCGCTGTAGAGCGCGTGCAGTTGGCCGGAGCCGACCGGCAGTTCGTGGTCGGCGAGCCGGGCGAGGAGTTCGGCGGCGCCGCCGGGCTCGTCCAGCAGGGCCGCGGCCGAGGTCCGTACGCCCAGCGCGCGCAGCACCTGCTCGTCGTGCAGGTCGGAGGTGTCCGCGGTCTCGTACAGCCCGGCGAGCAGCGAGTCCCCGCCGGCCGCCCGCAGCCCGGCCGGCTTGCGGCCGTCCAGCACGGGGTGGCCGCGCAGCCACCACGCGGTGTACGGGCGTACGGACTCGGTCCTGCCGTCCGGGAGCAGCACCCGGACCGGCGTGGTCAGCGCGTCGCGCAGCGGCGGCCGGGACAGCATCGCGAGAGCTTGCGGCCAGGCGTCATCGTCGACCAGGTCGAGGTCGCGGACGGCGACGATCTCGGTGGCGACGGGCGGCACGGGGGTGTGCGGGAGGCCGTCGAGCAGGTCCTCGCACCACACGTCGACCGCGTCCAGCAGCCCGGCGTCGTCCGGCTCCGCGAAGTCGCCGTCGCGCGGCTCCAGCTCGTCCGGGTCCAGGACGACGTCCGTGGCCCGTACCAGCGCGAAGGTCGCCAGCACGCCCACCGCGGTAAGCGGCTGCTCGCCCCAGCGCTCGGCGAGTTCCGCGTCGCACGCGGCCAGTTCGCCTTCCCTGATGACCTGCTCGAAGGCGCTCCCGGGGAACACCAGCTCCCCCGCCGGGGACAGCTCGCCGTCCTCGTCCGGCAGCGCGAGCGCGGCCAGCCACGGCTCGTCGCCGGGCGCGAGCCGCGCCGCCTGGACGAGCGCGAGCACGGTCTCGGCCAGCACCTCGCTGTTGCTGCCCCCGCCCCCGTCGCCGTCGCGGTCTCCCGCGAAGAGGTCGAAGCCGCCCTCGTCATCGAGCGAGTTCGCCACGGCGGCCCGCACCTGCGGGGTGGTGAGCACCGCGCGCGGGGTGGCCGGGGTCGCGCCGAGCCTCTCCAGCAGCGGGTGCGCGGCGTCGGGGTGCGCGACCTTGAGGCCGAGCCGCGCGAGGGTGCGGTGCGCGGGCAGCGAGGTGGAGCCTTCGGGCCGGCGGGCGGGGCTGACGGGGCCGACGGCCGGGGACGCGTAGGGGTCGGGGACGCGGGCGGGGCCCGCGAAGCCGGACGGGTCGCGGCCGGACGGGTCGTAGGCAGCGGCGTCGTACGCGTCCGACAGCGGCAGCAGGACCTGCCGGGGGCCGATGGTCGTGCGGCCGTCAGCGAGCGGGACCGGGAGGCCGCTGAGGCGGTCCGGGTCCACGCCGGCGAGCGAGTCGTACAGCCGTCGCCACCACGCGGGCTCGCGCTCCACCCCGGCCAGCCGGTCGATGGCTTCCCCGAGCGGCACCCGGGCCACGCCGAGCACCCGCAGCTCCACCCGGCGCTCCAGCCCGGCGGACAGCAGGCTCGGGAACAGCTCGGCCAGCACCCGGACGGTCTCGACGCCCGCGCCCTCGACGATCTCGGCCTCGACGGGCCTGAGGATCGGGGCCGCCTCGTTCTCGGAGCTGAGCCGCGGCTCGTCCTGGTAGACGTCGGACCGGGAGGCCCCGGCCCCGCGACCGTCCTGCGGGGCAGCGTCCGGCACCGCCCAAGCCGCCTCCGGTGTGCTCGACACGGCAGCAAGCGCCAGCCGGGCCGCGCTGGGCAGGAACGCCACGCGCGGCAGCCGCTCCAGCACCAGCCGGCGCAGCTCCGCGTCCAACTCGCCGCTGCCGAGCGGGCCAGGTACCAGGTCGAGCGTGCCGAGGCTGACGGGCTGCCAGCCGGCCAGCAGCGCGATGTACGCGTCGGCGGCGCGGGCGACCAGGAAGTCGGTGAGCGGGCCGGGCGCCGCGTGCCGGCGGGTGGGCTCCAGCGGGAG